>CAYVAP010000697.1:0-2997 GCA_964449365.1 uncultured Bacteroidia bacterium | reverse complement strand
TCACTGTCCCCTTTTCGATCGGCTGATGTACGAGCACAACTGGCAGCACGCCTGCCGCGAGGCCGAGGTGATCGTGGCCATCAGTGAAGCCACCCGCGCGGACCTGCAACGCTTTTATCAGGTGCCCGATCACAAGCTGCGGGTCATCTACCAGCAGGTGAGCCAGCGCTATTGGCAGCCCCCGGTAGAGCAGCCAGAGCCAATCCGTGTGCGCTATGGCTTGCCACAAGAGCCTTTTTTTATGTTTGTAGGGAATCTTACGGTGCGCAAAAACCTGCTGAGCCTGATCAAAGCCATGGCTCATCTGCGCCCCAGCGAGCGGCTACCCCTGGTGGTGGTGGGCCAAGGCAACCACCATCGTCGGCAACTGACCGCCTTTTTGCATCGCCAGGGGCTGGGGGATTATATCTACTTTCGCTCCGAGGTCCGCAGCGAAGACCTGCCCCTACTCTACCGTAGCGCCCGAGGCTTGGTTTACCCTTCGCTGTACGAGGGCTTTGGCTTGCCCATCGTCGAAGCCCTCACCCAGGGCACTCCAGTCATCACCAGTCAACGCTCTGCTATGCCCGAAGCTGCGGGTCCCGGCGGCCTGCTGATTGATCCCACCCAACCCGAAGCGCTGGCCGAAGCCATGCGCCGCCTCAGCAGCGACACCCAGCTTCATCAGCAACTCAGCCAAGCCGGCCTCATCCACGTCGAGCAATTTCGACCAGAAATTACCGCCCAGCAGTGGATCGAGCTATATCAGGAGGTCGGAGCCTGAGTGTAGACCTCACTTATATGAACGGTCAGGGGGTATAAGGGTATAAGGGTATAAGGGAGTAAGGTGATCAGGCAGAGCGTTTGCCTACCGGTCATATTGGCTTACTCAGTGGCCGCCCAAGCGGCTACATTTACTTTCAACCGCGAAACTAATGACTAGGTGAGATATGCATGTGGCGCTAACCGACTGATCGGCTGCGGGTATCCTCTCTTGCCCATTTGTAATTGGCGTACGCTCCGTTACAACTGTCCCACCATCCCCCGCAACCGTGCGAGCACTGCCGCCTGAGCCCCTGCGGCGGTCAGTCGCGCCAGATAAGCTTCGCTTTGCACCGTGTTGCCCTTGACCACCTGCACCAGCACCATATTTTCCAGCGCTTTGAGGTCGTCGGGATCGAGCTGCAGAGCTTGAACCAAGGCGCTTTCTGCGCTGCGCAAGTCGCGCTGGTTGAGGGCCACGAAGGCCAGGTTGGTGAGCAGCCGCACGTCGAAGGGCTTTTGCGCCAGCAGGGTCTCGAAGCGCTGCCGGGCCTGTGGCAACACCGCCGGATCGCCTTGCCGCGCCTTGAGCCAGTTGACGGCCGCCTTGAGGCCCGCTTCGAGGTTGTCGGCGTTGCGCTGGTAGAGGCCCTCGAAGACTTCTGCGGCCTGGGCAAATGCACCCTGCCGCTCCAAAATCTCCCCGTACAAAAACTGCCGATATGGCTCTTCCGGCTGCTGTTGCAGCGCCTGCTCCACGTAGCGCCGCGCTGCGGCCACATCGCCCTGATGCCACTTCAGCCGGGCCAGGGCGTAGGGCTGCTCTTCGTCCAGCAGTTGTTCGGCCCGCTCGAGAAAGGTGGGGTTTTCCACCTGCTGCTCGTAATAGAGCAGCCAAGCCTGCCCAAAGATGTCCTCGGCAGGTTGGGCGCTGGTACCGCAGCGCAGCTCCAGCCACTGTGCGACCTGGCTGCTATCGGGGGTAGCAGCGCTATCAGCCGCAGTCAGCACCCGAATCTTGTGGTCGTGAAAGCGCACGTGGGGAATATCCACCGTGCCACGCGCAGGCATGTGGCAGGTGATACAATTTTGCTCGGCACTCATGTGCTCGCTTTCCGGCGCGGCGCACATGCCCGCCCGCTCCACCTGATGGCAAGACTGGCACTGTTGCAAATAGACCTCCTGCGAGGCGATGCGCTGATGCGAATCGTGGCAGGTGGTACAGGTCATCTTTCCCTCGGAGGCGATGAAGCAGCGCGCCTGCACCAGCCGCTCGGCATGCGAGGCAATGCCGATATCGGCCTGGTTTTGGTTTTGCACCACAAAGACCTCCATCTGCTGCTGCAAGGCCATGCCAGGTCGAAAGTCCTCGAAGGGCGCGTCGGGCTGGGGCACGGCCACGCCCTCCAGGTGGCAGCGCGAGCACACGTCGAACTGCTGCTGAATGGGCAGGTGCTTGGGGTTGACGATGCTATGGTCGACCTCGCCTTCGGCGGGTAGGTCGCCATTTTGGTAGCGGGCCACGTGGGCTGCACCGGGGCCGTGGCAGTTTTCGCAGCCGATGCCCAGCGAGAGCTGGCGGTAGCGGTTTTTGCTGCCCTCGACGTAGTCGAAGACCCCCGTGTGGCAAGCCACGCACTCCGCCCCGATCTCGCGCGCAAAGCGGGCGTTGTTTTCGTGGTAGCCAGGGCTGAGGTCCCAGATGCCCTTGTGGACGTACCAGGTGATGGGCAGCTCGTAGAGGTAGCCCTGGCGCTGCATCAAGTAGCTGCGGGTCTGATGGCCCGAGCCGATCACATAATCAACCTTCTCCTCGCGGCGATGCACCGTGTCGCCCCCCCGCAGGCGAAACTCTCGCATAAACATCTCCTCCCCCCGCCAGAAGGGCTGGTAGTAAAAATCTTCCGTGCTGTCATAGACCAAGACCTCCGGCCCGAAATGCTCGATGGTGTCGCTCAGGCTGGGCCGATACATGGAGTGGCCCATATTGGTCTGGGCGTAGCTAGCGGCGATTTCCGCGTGGCATGATTGGCAACTCTCGGCGCCCACGTAGGCGGTCTGCGGCTGCAAGCTGGCGTAGGTCTGCGGCGTCTGTGCACAACGCATCAGCAGGCAAAGGACCAGCAGGAGGCTGGGCAGGAGGAATTTGAGCGAAAAGGGACGGCGCAACATGGCTTCGTACGTGGTTGGCAGAGCTTAGCAACGCTCAAAAAATAACCTCCGCCTTAGGCTCGATGCCTGACGGTACTTTTCTCG
>CAYVAP010000696.1:0-3000 GCA_964449365.1 uncultured Bacteroidia bacterium | reverse complement strand
AACTGAGCCCCAGCGAGTATGAGGGTTGTTGCCGTTTGGCAGAGCGAATGGGCATCGATCAGCGCTACCTGGACGATACCATCGATTTTTACCGGCAAAAGCAAAAAGAGCGCCTCAAGCATTTAGGTATTTTTCAAAATCTCTACCTAATCGCGGCGGCCGATGGCTACATCGACCCGCAGGAGCAACAGCTATTGCTCGAAGTAGCTCGCAACCTCGGCCTCAGTCAACGGGACATCGACTACGTCCTCGATCATCCTAAGAGCTTGGATTTCGTGATCCCCGACGGCGAAGAGGAGCGCTACTTTACCCTCAAAAACCTGGTGTACATGATGGTGGTCGACGGCAAAGTCGACCAGAAAGAATACGACCTTTGTCTGGACTTTGCCCAGCGGATCGGGCTGGGAAAAGAGGAAATCGAAAGCATCATCAGCGAATACGAGGCTATGCAAGCTGAGCGAGCCGCCCAGCAAGGCGACATAGAGGAGGCCAACCTCAACCTCTACCTGGAGGTGTACCATGCCTTCACCCAGATCGACTATCCGGTGCAGCCATGGCTAGACCTGATCAAGCAAATTCAGGAAACCGGACGCATCGTGCTACCTGATCACCTCGGCGAGGAGGCTCAGCAGACCTTTCACCGCTTGCTGTGGTTGATCTACGTACGTAGCTACCATCTCAGCGATGAGGCCGAGGTCATGATCCCTTTGCACCTGGACCTGTGTCGGGCCAAAGGCAGCCTGCACGATCTGATAGATTACCTGATCAAGCACGAGCGAGACCATGGTGCTCAGCGGATTCCTCTTATGGACCTCAGCGCCACACAGGTGCTTCAAGATCTTCAAGATCGCTTCAATCAGTGATTTCGAATAGCTTACTTCCCCTCGTCGCTGTCGTCTTCGAAGTCGCGGGGCTCGCGCGGCTCGTCGTCTTCTAGGTCGGCAAAAGAGCGCCGCATGCGTGTATCTGCCTCGATGTTTTGGATCCGATGGTAGTCCATGATACCGAGCGAGCCGCTTTGCAAGGCTTTGGCCATGGCCAGAGGTACTTGCGCCTCGGCCTCGATGAGCTTGGCCCGCATTTCTTGCACACGGGCCCGGAAGTATTGCTCCTCAGCCGCCGCCTCCGCGCGTTTTTCTTCTGCTTTGGCGCGGGCTACCTTCAGTTGTGCTTCGGCCTCATCGGCCTGTAGCATGGCCCCGATACTCTTGCCGATATCCACGTCGGCAATGTCGATCGAAAGCACCTCGAAAGCCGTGCCTGCGGTCAGTTCCTGAATACCGATCTGGTTGGAGATGATGTTGGGATTGGCCAAAATCATCTCGTGAGAGTCGGCAGACCCAATAGCGGCCACGATACCTTGCCCTACCCGCGCGAGCACCGTTTCTTCGGCTGCCCCTCCCACCAGTTTTTCCAGCACCGCCCGCACCGTGACACTGGCCATCACGATCACCTGTACCCCATCTTTGGCGACAGCCTCGACCGGGGGCGACTTGATCACCTTGGTGTTGACCGAGTCCTTGACCGCTTGGAGTACGTTGCGACCTGCCAGATCGATGGCTGCTGCATCGTCAAAGGAAAGGGGAATGTGTGCATTTTTGGCAGAAATCAACGCATCTATTACCCGGTTGATATTGCCCTTGGCTAGATAATGGGTCTCTAGTTTGTTAAATGTAACATCCTGAAGCTCACCCTTCACCGCCTTGATCAGTTCATCCACGATCACGCTGGGCTTCACCCGGCGCAGCCGCATCCCGATCAGTTGAAAAATGCTGATGCGAACCCCAGAAAACAGCGCAGTGATCCACAGCCCAACTGGTACGAAGTACAAAATGGCTACCAGTATCACCAAAGACACGATCACCGATACCGCGATGACGGAGTACAGAATCGTATCTAGCAGCATGAAGCTCATATGGCAGGCAAAATTATCCCCTAAGTTAGGGGAAAAAGCGGTCGCTTGTGCTGGTTGTCAGAAGTTTTTCCCCATCGAAAAAGTCAGGCTGGGGCTTTGCAGGGTATAGTCGTCGACCCCCCAGGCGAGATCGGCCCGAATCGACCAGCCCATCAGGCTCATGCGTGCCCCTGAGCCAAAGCCCACCAAAAAGGGGCTCTTGAGGGTTTGTAGCTCGATGGCAAAGGGCCCTTTAGTATCCATAGGGATGATACGGGTGTCGGTGGGTTTCTTTTGGGAAAAAGGATTGCCACTGACCCACACGGCCCCGAGGTCAAAGAAAGGGATAATCTCCAGGTTGTAGAGGCGATTGGAAGTGAGGGCATGTTTCAGCAAGCGCGACACCGGAATGCGCAGCTCGGCATTGGCCATGAGGTAGCGGGAGCCCGCCCGCACGGCGTTGCGAAAGCCTCGCACGGGCGTGGCGTAATGCATGAAGTGAGCCCGGTAGAGCGAGGTATCCATCACCGGATCTGACAAGACGCCATCGTCGGCATTCTGAAAAGCGATGGGACGCAGCGCCCGGCGATCTACGCCGCCCAGGTAGTATTGCTCCACCTGCATGGGCAGGTTGAAGGCGCCATCTATCCCCAAAGCCAGGATGATATTGCTGACCAGAGGGCGGTAGTACTGGGCATCGAATGCGATGCGATGGAAGGCAAAATTTTGCTCTGGCACAGAGTAGTAGCTATCAAATGAGGCCTGGCCCTGCCAGCCGCGAGTGCGGAAGCCATCTTGCTGCTGCACCCGCTGGTAGCGGATGGCGGTTCCGGCGCGCACGAGTTGGTCGCTCGCGTCGAATCGTTCTTCGCGCTCAAGCTTCTGATCGACGCGGTTGATCTGAAAAAAGCCTAGCCTGGCCTCCACGTGAGCAAAGGCCGAAAGCGGATAGCGACCGCCCGCTTGCAGGTTGTACTGATTGAAGCGATAAATGGCCAGCTCATCCGGACCGGTTGAGTTGCCGTTGGGGTTGTCCAGCCGCATCTCACGGCTAGAGATACCCAGTTGACCAAACCAGTCGATGTAGCCTCGGCCATAGGTATAGC
>CAYVAP010000695.1:0-3002 GCA_964449365.1 uncultured Bacteroidia bacterium | reverse complement strand
GAGCATGTTTTCGGCCTCGATGAATTCGGTGTCGCAGAGCAGGTAGGCCAGCGGGTCGCGGCGAGCGCTACTCGCTACCGGATCGCTGAGCTGGCGAAAAGTATCTATCCCGTCGGTGGCAATGGCCAGATCGCGGGGCGCGTCGAAGGAAAAATGCTGCTGCTGCGCTTGGTACCAGCTCGCGAAAGGCTCCCCTAGGTGGTAGGTGAGGTAGTCGGGGCGGTTGTTCTGGTCCAATGTATACATGTGTCCGTCGCAGCACACGTAGCCATCTCCGATTACCATCACGAATGATCGCTGGGTGCCGTAGTGATGAATCCACAACAGGAGGGTGGTGAGCAACTCTTCGCGCTCCAGCATGAGTTGCTTGCGGGCGCTCTGCACCTCATCAAAAAGGCGACGTAGCACTTCGCGGGCTACCGTTTCGGGCTGATCCTCCTGCCAGGGTACGACGCTTTGGAGGCCTTCGAGGCTCATCTGCTGCGCGATTTTGCGCAAGAGCTTCCCAAAAAGTGCCGAAGCAAAATGGCTATCCTTACCCATCGAGCAGCCATCGAGCACCGCCGAGAGCAAGCACTTCTCGCCCAGTTGCTCCGAAATGAGATAATCCTCGCAGTAAGTTTGATGGACCGCGCCCATGCGAATAGCAGCGAATTGTTTCATAGGCAGAGAATGCGTGTGTGGGAAGAGGACCAGCAATTTCATAGGGCAGCCCAAAGATAGGGACTTTCTGAAGGAATGGAGCAGGGCAGGGGCGCTAAGCGGAATAGGGGGTCGGTATGCAGCGTATGGAAATACTGGCCCCCTCAAAAGGTGCCCGCGCAAGCCCCTCATATTCCATGCTTGGCCTCTTCATTCCCTTACCTCAGCCTTCCAATCTCCCAGCGGTACAGGCGAAAGTGGCCGTAGCGCTTTACTTCCTGCATGTCATAGCGCTCGATGATCTGATGCCCGGTTTGCAGCAGCTCCCAGGCGGGTTGCAGTTGGTTGCCGGTGAGTTCGCGGTTGCCGTTGTAGAAATTCTCGTCGTAGAGCACCAGAATGGGGCGGTCGTCGAGCTGGGCGAGTAGCTCCGGAGCAATGCCTTTGCCGGTAGAATCGCCTTGCAGCAGGCTGATCAGTTGCAGGCCGTGGGGTTGGTTGCCGCAGGCAAACTTGCTGGTAATCAGGGGGATGTCACCCCACCGCTCTAGCTGAAAGGTGTGGGTGATCACGTCGTCGAAGCCGTCGACGGCATAGTGGTTGTCGCCCACGCCCTCGTGGAAGTAGGGGATGGGCAGCGCCGCCTGGTATGCGCTGAGGTCTACCCCTTCGATCAGGTCGTCGATGTCGCTGAGCTCGCGCTGATACAGCAGGTTGGGCCGCTGCCACTGATGGGCATGGCGAAAGCCGTCTTTGGTGTCGATTACCAGCATGATGAGCAGGCCCAGCGCGACTACCCGTACCCAGGTGGCACTTTGGGTGCGCACCCAGCGGTCATAGAGGTAGATGGCCAGGAAATTGAACCACCAAAAACCGATGAAACCAAAGCGGCTCACGTCGCGGAACTGCGTGATGCGGTCCGTGATTTTGTGCAGATAAAAGAAGAGGTTGAGGTAATTGGTGATGAGGTAATCCTGCCCCCAGATGAAGATGCGCTCCCCCAGCGAGATCAACACCGATACCAGGACTCCGACGCCCAGCCAGCGGAAAAAAGAGCCTTCTTGTTCCCGCGTCAGGTAGTGGCGGATGGAAAGGCTGTGCGAGCGATTCAGCCAAAAAACCAGCAGGAGGATTACCCCGAAAAAGAGGGCAAAGTTACCCAGGTAGGCGTGTGCCCCATAGGAAACGATGTTGCGGTCCTCGATGATGAAGCGAATGGAGTTCCAGCGGTGAGAGCTGTAAAAGCCCGACAACTCGAAGACCCAGCGGTCCCAGCCGTAGCCTTCCCCCTTGGGGATGCGGTCGGCAAAGTAGCCGTCGGTAAGGCGGATGAGGCCCATGACCACGATCCAGGGAGAGAGGCAGGTGATGAGGCCATAGCCCACGATCGGCACCACGTCGCGGTGCTTGCGCCAGAGGTGAATCAGGTAGCTCAGCAGGGCAAAGCCCAGCACCACGGTAGTCAGCGGCAGGTAATAGAGGTGTAAAAAAGCCGTCAGGGAGATCAGCACCGCAAAGGCGATGGCCCAGCGGTAGTCGGTTTTGTCGGTTTCATACGCCTGATAAAGCCGCAGTGCCGTGTAGATGGTCAGCAGGTAGGGCCAGGAAAGCGACAGGTTGAGGTGGACCCCCCCCAGCTTGATGATCTCGCCGTTGATCCAAGGCAAGGCGAGGGCAAACAGCAGCCTGCGCCAGTCTTTGACCCCCAGTCGCCCCAGGATGAGAAAGGCCAGGTAGGTGCTGAGCAACCGACCTAAGATGATGAAATAGTTGAAGACATCGATGCCGTGGTTGCGCAGGTCTACCACGTAGGTACTGACCAGCCGGGTAACGAAGGCCAGCAGCGGGGTGCCATCGGTGTAGAGCAGGTACTCGCCGTAGGGGTAGCCCACCTCCTCAACCTTCAGCCAGCTCTGGTCTGGAGTTTGATCCACGTAGGCCTGGAAGAAGTAGTACTGCCGCATGCCGTCGTAGAAATTGGCAAACATGTACTGCCCCGGCGCTTTGAACATGTCGTCAAAGGTAAAGAACAGGATCAGCGCCTGCCCCAGCAGCAGTAAAAGCAGCCAATAGCCCGGCTTCCAGAGGTTTCGCAGTGTTGCCATGCCTGCAAGTTACGGCGCAACGAGCAATCGACCATGCTCGATGTGCAGTACGCTTCGCAGGCTGGATGGGAAAAAAGAATCAGCAGCGAGGCCCGGGCCGTCCCGTAGGCGTTGCCACGGTCAGGAAAATGCCAGGCAGGAGATGTTGGGGGGCGCAGCAGCGCAGATCCCAAATGATGAATCTCCCATTCCCCACGTGCCTAATTCTACTTTAAGACCTCTATCTTACTGAGAATCAGCCTTTCGATATTTCTT
>CAYVAP010000694.1:0-3004 GCA_964449365.1 uncultured Bacteroidia bacterium | reverse complement strand
GATGGTGCATCTGGCCTCGGCCTACGCCGGGGTTAACCTTGGGCGCTGGCGCACGGCTGGCGCCACCTACACCTACCACTTCGACTATCGCAGCATGATCGGCCTACACACCCGCATCAACATGGGGCCGGTGCAGTTCTTTGCCTCACTGGGCAACTTACAGGCCCTGCTGCAACCCGATCGGGTACGCTCTTTTGCGGCTACGCTTGGCTTCAACGTAACGGTAGGTCGTGAGCCACGCCACGCTCCCCTACCTGCCTTGGAGCGAGCAGAAGACTGAAAGGCGTTCCTATCCCTGCCAAGTGCGAGCCACCGCCACCTGCTGATCGAGCTCTTGCGGCAAAACCCGCAAGGCATCGCGTACCTGCGCGACCACCTCTTGAGGCGCGATCACGCGCGCGTCTGCTTCGCGACGCAGCTTGACCTCTACCCCACCCTGTTGTAGGGCGCGCCCCGAGACGGTGATCCGCAGAGGAAACCCACGCAGATCGGCATCTTTGAACTTGATGCCTGGGCTGGCCGTCTTCTTGTCGCGGTCGTCGTAGAGCACCTCGACCCCCGCCTCGCTCAGCTCGGCATAGAGACGATCCGCCAGGGAGATCCGCTCCTCGCCGTCGGGTAGCAGCACCAAGTTGACGTGGTAGGGCGTTACGCTCACGGGCATGATCAGGCCCGCATCGTCGCGATGCTCTTGCATCAGGCAGGCCAGCAAGCGCCCTATTCCGATGCCATAGGAGCCCATGATAATGGGCTGGGGCTTGCCGTTGGCGTCCATGAAGGTAGCGTTATTGAAAGCAAATATAGCCGCTTGGCGCGGCCACTGAGTGAGCCAAGAGGAACGGTAGGTAAACGCTGTACCTGACCACCTTATACCCTTATTTCCTTATTCCCTTATACCCCTGACCGTTCATATAGGTGAGCCGCTTGGCGCGGCCACTGAGTGAGCCAAGAGGAACGGTAGGTAAACGCTGTACCTGACCACCTTATACCCTTATTTCCTTATTCCCTTATACCCCTGACCGTTCATATAGGTGAGCCGCTTGCGCGGCCACTGAGTGAGCCAATATGAACGGTAGGTAAACGCTGTACTTGACCACCTTATACCCTTATTTCCTTATTCCCTTATACCCCTGACCGTTCATGTAGGTGAGAGGATTGCATGGGAGCGAAATGAAACGTATCTTCAGACATGCTGAGCGATCTGCATCTTTGATCGCTTTACTTCCCTTCATGCCCTCAATTCAAGACTCCAAATGCTACAACGTAAATTCGACCAGGTGGTCAAGCAGTTTTTTCCCCATGCGATGGACGCTAAAGACACCTCGGTCCGCTTTCTTGGTAAGCTACAAAATGACTACCGAATCGACATCTCCAAAGTGCTGATGGCTACTTCGGTCTGCTCTGATGATATCAATGTCCCTTCCACTACGTTTTTCAACGTGCTTTTTGGGCCCTTCACGATGGGCGGCTTGGGCGGCTTGCCTTTCGCGGGTAAAACAGGCATGACCGCCTTTGCCCACCACGTCCCCGACAGTGGCACAGCGTTTATCTTTTACGGCCCCCACATTGGCGTCACCCTCGAGGGTGACATCGGCAAGATGTATCGCCCCCGGCAGGACAAGCCTGGCAACTCTTGCGGTGCGCTGATGCTGGCTCTGCAACGCTACCAGCAAGATGGTAGCTACCAGCCCGTGATCAATGACGACGACTACCAACAAATGATGCTGGAACAAAGCCTGCTGGAACGCAAGGAGGAGTTTCTCCAGGATGCCAGCCCCGCACGGCGCATTACCGAGATCACTTTCGAAAACATCGACCGCAAGATCCACGAGTACGTCAGGGCTTGTAAAGACGAATTTCACATCGACCGCATCGTCCTGCTCGGTGGTATTATCATCAACACCGACTATGGCCTGGACGACTATTTCGACGCCAGAAACTTCGAAGTGCTGGAGGTGAAGGATTTGTAGGACCGCATACCGTTCATATCGGTGAGCGTTTTGGTTTCACGCGGAAGCGCGGAGGGAGCGCAACTGAGGGAACCCATACGAGAGGCTAGCCTTTGCCGCAGCCCTATTCCTGCCTGGAGACCCCCTCGGCGGATGGCAAATCTGCGCCACCTACCCGGTCTAGCGACCGCGTTCCGCTCATGCAGGTGAGGATCAATACTTTACCGTGAGCCCCACGGTGGGCACGAAAGGCAATTGGTACACGGGGGCGAAACGATCCCGGTCGAAGAAGAAGAGGTTTTGGCGATTGTAGATGTTGATGGCGCTGGCGTCGAATTCGAAGAGCACAGCGTTGCGCAGCACAAAGCGCCGCTTGACCGAGAAGTCGAGGCGGTGATAGTATGGCAGGCGTCCTGCGTTGAGATCATCGGAGAGGATGACCCCGAGCTGACCGTTTTGGGTGGCGATGTCGGTTTGGCCACCGTTTTGGTTGAAGCTCAGTTGCTCGTAGTAGCCCTGGGTTTGGGTGAAGGGAAAGCCCGAGCCGAGGTTCCAGCGCAGGCTCAGCTCCCAGCGATGGGTGACAAATTTGGGCTTGAGGCGACGCCCGGCCTCTTGGATCAAGCCATAGGCCCCCGCCCGATAAGAGGCGACCAAGTTGATTGAGTGGCGACGGTCAAAATTGGGGGCGTAGGTGCGGGGCTGAGGGTCGCTGAGGCGATCATTACGGGTAACCCGAGCCAGGCCGTAGGTGCCGTAGAGGTAAAGGTTGCGCTTTTGATAGCGCAAAATCAGGTCGAGGCCATAGGCTTCTCCCGTCTCGGTGATGAAGTCAGGGTCGCTGGGAAACTGGGCGTCGCGGTTGGTGTTGGTGAGCTGGGTGAAGTTTTTGTACCACCCCTCCACCGTGGTGCTGAGGTTGGGGACGAGCTCCACCTGGACCCCCAGCAAGCCATGCCAGGCGGTTTGCAGGGTGCTGGTCTTGATGCGATCCTGCAAATTGTCGAGGGCAGAAAGGAAGCCCTGACAAAGCTGCACCACATCGCGCTCGGAGA
>CAYVAP010000693.1:0-3013 GCA_964449365.1 uncultured Bacteroidia bacterium | reverse complement strand
CCCCGGCGGGCTGCTGCCGCAGGTCGAGCTTGACCAGCGCGCCGCTGAGGGGCTGCCGCAGCACGCTGCGCCCGCTGAGGTCGTAGACGTGTAGCTCGGCCCCGGCCAGGTCTTGGTTGGCGCGCAGCAGGAAGACCCCCTCGCTGGGGTTGGGGCCGAGGGTGAGCTGCCAGGCAGGGTCAGCTTGGCGCAGAGAGCCAGGCCCGTAGAGCTTGGTACGATGCCGCTTGATGCGGTTGCCGCTGGCGTCGTAGGTGTAGATCGGGTCGCTCCAGGTGAAAGGGAGGTTGCTCACCTGAGCGGGCAGAGCCAGGGGGAGGAGCAGGAGGGAAAAGAGGATGGGTTTCATGGGAAATGGAGGGTTAAGGTGAAAGGATGGGGTGAGGGTTAGGTTAAGTTTCGTGCGGTTCGTTTTGGTTTTGACGCTGGGCCAGTGCAAACAGGGGCGCATACTTTGCCTGATCACCTGATTTTTGTATTACTCCTAACTGTTGGCACAGGTAGGGGCCGCTCAGTGAGTAGCCTCTCCGCATTGATCCCGACCATGAAACCGCCGCCTTGCAGGATGCCTAGGGTGAGGGCGAGGCGGAGATGTTTCATTGACGAAAAATGGATTTAGGCTATTGTAAAAAAAGTGGTTCGTAGTTTCGTCTAAACTGCTTTAAAAAATGAGGATCTCCTCGAATTGCTCTCTGAACAGCAAATGTCTTTATGATGGAATCAAAAGACTTAAACCTAAGAGAATCTATGAGAGGGATGAATCTATAGGGAACGTCCACCCTGCCAATGCAGGATTCTAGGAATCCAACAAACACCAGCTCATGATAAGCATCAAAGAATACACCCCATGAATCAATATCTCCGTGTATGAACACTACCGCACTCTCTAAAAAAACATCAGACATGATGCCTGTAGAGTCGGAAACATTGCGATGGTCCGATTCTTCACTCGAAGAAAATATTTTTTCATTCCCTACCGTGAATTCGAAATCGGCCGAAGTGCTATTGTGCTCGTCTAGGCTAACCCAAATAGCAAGTTCATCGACCATATCCTCAGCTTTTATACTGCTTGAAAAGCTAATCCTTTCCTCGATGAGCGGGTCATGGGTGAAATAGGACACGTATATCACCTTTTCCCCTATGGTGTCCCAAAATGGTTTTATCATTTGGAAAAACTCAGAGGAATAGTTAGGGAAAAGATCACTATTGTAAACAGTTAGGACAGCGTTCTCTTGCGTGAAGAGCATATTAGGTAGCCTTTGGGATGTATTGAGAAAAGACATGTTACACACTAATAGCCGGATTGTAAATTTTAGGAGTTTACGTTTCCCCAAAAATGTGGCTTAAAGTTACTTCGTGCCTCGATTGCACTTACGGGAGAATGCTTTCTGAATATCCAGCCTACACCTGGGTTAGAAGTCATCGCATGCTTCAGACTTTTAAGTCGAAAAGATTCGAAACGACTATTCTGGACTAGAGTTTCAACTAAACCCTTCGCGTTCAGGGGATGAAAGCCAAAAATGGCCCACTCATACTCTTGTTTTACCAAAAAAATCCACGATCGCGATCTAGAAAACATAACGGCTCTTTTTTTATGGTCGAAATAACTTTCAAGGGTGTAGCTCCCATCGCCAAACTCTAACCTCTCATACAACTTGCTTTCGATGACTGTGAGTGGATTCGTACTAGATGAATCCCAATCAAGGGGTTTGATTCCTGATAAATTGAAACCGGACGGATCTTCGGTCACTTCCCCCACTACAACTGGGTCTGAGCTCAACCTTTTCTCATACTTCATGATGTTAGCCACCAAAGCTTCCATTTGATCGGTATGGTGAATCAGGAGGTCAGATTCATAAATCATGCAGCATGGAAGAAGCTCCGGATTAAATGGATAGTCAGACTCTTTGTCCAGCTTTAGCATTGAAAATACGACATCAGCATTGTTCATAATGGCTCAAATGAATTAGTAGAAAAATCAGTTACCTACTGGAAGTAGAAATTTCAGGTATGGAATTGATTTCTGTACATGATTTAATTTACCCCAGATTATGGTTGTTCCTCGTAGCGACCCAGTCAGCAAGATACACCAGCTGAGGTATTTTTTCGTCTCCCCCAGGCTACGTGGCTTGGGTCGGGCCTGATCTGGCAGGTAGAGCGCTGGTCCTACTTTCCCATTCCATTCCTCCCCGAAATGTCGTATCTTCCCTACGGCCCATGGATGATGATGGCCCCGCTACGTACTGCTTGCTGCCTATGCGCTACCTCGATCCCAAAAACGACCTCACTTTCAAAAAGATCTTCGGCCAGCATCCGGCGATCCTGATGGACTTGCTCAACAACCTCCTGCCGCTGCCAGCGGATCAGGTGATCGAGCACATCGAGTACCTCTCGCCCGAGCAGGTGCCCGATATTCCGCTGTTTAAAAACAGCGTGGTCGATGTCAAGTGTACCGATCAGCACCAGCGTACCTTCATCGTCGAGATGCAGGTCCTCTGGACCGATAGCTTCATGAGCCGGGTGGTTTTCAACGCCTCTAAGGCCTACGTGCGGCAATTGCGGCCCGGCCAGAAATACAAGGTCCTACAGCCCGTATATGCGCTGAGCTTGGTGGATGAGGTCTTCCACCCGAGTGAGGCTTACTACCATCACTACCAGATCGCCAACCTCGACCAGCCCAACGACCAGATCGAGGACCTAACCCTGGTGTTCATTGAGCTACCCAAGCTGACGGCAGACAATTTGCCTGAGCAGATCGACCGCGGATTGTGGCTGCGTTTTTTCAGTGAGATTCACGATGGCGACGAAACCACCCCGGCAGGGCTGGAGCGCAACGACAAAATCCGGGAGGCCCTCGGCTATTTGCGGGAAAGTGCCTTTACGCGGGCAGAGCTGGAATATTATGATCAGTATTGGGACTCAGTCAGCCGCGAGCGCAGCATCCGCGAAGACGCCACTGAGGAGGCCCTGGCGCAGGGCGTGGCCCAAGGCATGGCCCAAGAAAAGCGCATCC
>CAYVAP010000692.1:0-3024 GCA_964449365.1 uncultured Bacteroidia bacterium | reverse complement strand
CATTGGGATTGTTTATGGCAAGCCTGTCAAAATAAGCCAGCGCAGCCTGGTAACGTGCGCGATGAAGGGAAAGTCGAGTCCTTGGGCAAGGGCCAATGGCGCTACCTCGGCGGCAAAGCTGCGACCCTGACTGGCACCATTCAGGTGACGCGCAGCGGGGTCGGCTTTCTACTGCGCGAAGGGGATGAGGAAGACATCTTCATCAACCCTTCCAGCCTAGGCAAAGCCCTCAACGGCGACATGGTAGAGGTACGGCTCAAGGGCCGCTCCAAGCGCAACGGTCGCCCCGAGGGCGAGGTGATCAAGGTAGTACAGCGCGTCAACCAGCGCTTTGTGGGCACCATTGAGGAGGCTACGCCGGGCACCTACTTTTTGCTACCCGACGATGAACGCATCAACGTAGACTTTTTCGTGTCTAAAGAAGACCTCAACGGGGCTAAGCATGGGCAGAAAGTTTTTGCTGAGATCACCGAGTGGGAGCGCCGCTCCCCCAACGCCAAAGTGCTAGAGGTGATCGGGGAGGCAGGGCAACACCACACCGAGATGCACGCCATTCTCTTGCAGTATGGCTTCGATCCCAACTTCCCCGCCGAGGTGGAGGTAGAGGCTGAGCAAATCCCTGAGGAGATCCCGCAGGAGGAGATCGAAAAGCGCCGCGACCTGCGCGACGTGCTCACCTTCACCATTGATCCCGACGACGCCAAGGACTTCGACGACGCCCTTTCCATCCGTAAGCTGGACCACGGTCAGTTTGAAATCGGGGTTCACATCGCTGATGTATCCTACTACGTGAGGCCCGGCACCGAGCTGGACAAAGAAGCTTTTCAGCGGGAGACCTAGGTCTATCTGGTAGACCGCACTGTGCCCATGCTGGCCGAGAAGCTCTCCAATCAGCTGTGCAGCTTGCGCCCCCAAGAAGACAAACTGGCCTTCTCGGTGCTCTTCACCATCGACGCTGAGGCCCGCATCGACGACTTCTGGATCGGGCGCACTGTCATTCACTCTGATCATCGCTTCACCTACGAAGAGGCGCAGGATGTGATCGATGGCAAGCAGGATGGGCCCTTTCAAAAAGAGCTGCGCCAGATGAACGACATCGCCCGTAAGCTGCGTAGCAACCGCATGGCCACAGGCAGCATCGAATTCGTGAGCAATGAGGTCAAGTTTGTGCTGGACGAGGAAGATCGCCCCGTCAAGGTGATCAAGAAGGAACCGAAGGAGACCAATCAGATGATTGAGGACTACATGCTCCTGGCCAACCGCACGGTAACCACCTGGGCACACAATCTGTACCTCGATCCGCCGCTGCCCTTCGTCTACCGCATTCACCCGCAGCCAGACTTCGAAAAGCTGGAAAACCTCTCGCAGTTTGCGGCGGCCTTTGGCCACAATTCCAACTTCCAGGAGGGCTACAACCCCTCCGAGGCGCTCAATCGCCTGCTCAACCAGATCAGCGGACATCCTGAGCAAAACGTGATCGAGACCATCGCCATCCGCTCTATGGCCAAGGCGATCTATTCCACCAAAAACGTGGGCCACTTCGGGCTGGGCTTTCAGTTTTATAGCCACTTCACCAGCCCCATCCGGCGCTATCCCGACCTGATGGTACACCGCTTGTTGGATGCCTACCAGCACAAGCGGTACAAGCAGGATCCCAACGTGCTAGAGGCGCAGGCCAAGCACTGCTCGGACAGGGAGCGCACTGCCGCCGACGCCGAGCGGGCTTCGATCAAGTACAAGCAGGTGGAATTTCTTCAGGACCGCATCGGCGAGGAGTTTACCGGGCTGATCTCGGGTGTGATCGAGGCAGGCATCTTCGTCGAGCTGGAAGAAAATATGTGCGAAGGCATGGTACCGGTGCACACCTTGGATCAGGATTACTTCGTCTTCGACCAGGAAACTTACAGCCTAGTGGGCAAAGACACCGGTGAGGTGCTGCGCCTGGGCGACCGCGTACGCGTCGAAATCACCGGAGCAGACATGCAGCGCCGCCGCATCGACATGCGCCTGGTCGAAAAGCTGCAGCCACAGCCAGCCTGAGGGGTCCTCGACTACATGAAAGGGACATAGGGGAAATAAAGGTTGCGCGCTTATGCTCTGCACTTTTTGAAGAGAAAAATTGGCTCTCCGACGTCTCACCTATATGAACGGTCAGGGGTATAAGCGTATAAGTTGGTCAGGTACAGCGTTTACCTTCCGTTCATATTGGCTCGCTCAGTGGCCGCCCAAGCGGCTATATTTGCTTTCAATGACGAATGACTGATCGATAATTTCGAATTACATGCAATAGCTACCAAACAAGGCACGACCCGTTGGCTTGCACCCGTTGCCTGTGCGAACAGGGTATTTGGTCAAATCCTGCTATGTTTGCAGCTAGCCACCACGAACTGAGTTGCGACTTATGCATGTCTGATTCCGAATTTTCCCCCTCATGAGCCGTATCCTCTTCTACCTCCTGATCAAGCCGATTTCTCTGTTGCCGTATCGCGCTCTTTACGGCCTGTCTGATGCCCTCTATGGCCTGGTCTACCATGTGTTTGGTTATCGAAAAAAGGTGGTGCAGAGCAATTTACAGCGGGTTTTTCCGGAGAAGAGCGAGGCCAAGCGGAAGGAGATCGAGCGGGGATTTTATCATCACCTTTGCGATCTAGTGGTCGAATCGATCAAGATGTTTAGCCTCTCTGAAAAAGAGCTACGGAAGCGCTCGCGCATCCGCAATCCTGAAGTACTGGACCGCTATGCCGCGCAGGGGCGCAGCGTGATCGTGGTAGCCGGGCACTACAACAGTTGGGAGCTGATGGGGGCCGGCAGCGACCTGCAGTTGCAGCATCAGACGGTAGGGGCCTACACCAAGATTCAGAACCCCTTTTTCGATCGCAAGATCAAGGAATCGCGCAGCCGCCACGGCCTGATGATGATTCCGGTGCGAGAGGTTCGCGACTTTTTTGCCAGCTACCAGCAGCCTATGGTCATGCTCTTCGCGGGCGATCAGTCGCCGCGCCGCCTCAAAAACGTCCATTGGAC
>CAYVAP010000691.1:818-3031 GCA_964449365.1 uncultured Bacteroidia bacterium | reverse complement strand
TAGTCACCTCAGATGACAAGTACACCGTGGCCCTCGACATTCAGGTGAGCGAGGAGCTGGCCAAAGAAGGGCTAGCGCGAGAATTTATCAACCGCATCCAAAACCTGCGCAAGGCCAAGGGCCTGGCAGTAACCGACCGCATCAAGGTGCGTATTTCTGATCATCCAGATTGGAAGCCTGCCCTCGACGCCTACGGCGACTACATCAGTCAGGAGACCCTGATCGAGCAACTCGATCTGCAAAGCGATGAAGCCCTCAACGGGGCCGACGAGATCGAGATCAACGGCGTGAATGGGAAGATTGTGTTGGAGAAGGTTTGAAATAATTACCCAATTCGGAATTCGCCATTCGAAATTAATTCCCAATTCCTCGTGTCGAATTCCGAATTCCGAATTACTACTCACTACTACTCATGAATAGCGACAAACGGTTTTATTCTAAGCAGGAGCTTGCGGAGTTTCGCCAACTGATCGAGCGAAAGCTCGATGAGGCCCAGCGAGAATACAAGCGCTTGGCCGAAAACCTGAAGGAGTTTAGCAACAGCTCGGCTGACAGCTACAACTTCACCGAATTTGGCAACGAGAGCCGCGAGAAAGAGCAGGTCGAGATTCTGATGGCGCGCCAAGCCAAGTTTATTGACAAGCTGGAGAAAGCCCTGATCCGCATCGAAAACGGCAGCTATGGCGTATGCCGTGTTACGGGAGAGTTGATCCCCAAAGAGCGGCTGCGTATTGTGCCCCACGCTACCACCACTGTACAGGCTAAGATGAAGCAGAAGCCAAACTAGGGCTTCGCATTCGAAATTCGTGATTAGTCATTCGTAATTGAAAGCGCTGCTGGTCAGAATCTTATGCGATTTTCGAATTTTGAATGGTCAATTACTTAATTCCAAAGGCACTAGCCGTCGAAAGTTCTGAGTTCCGAGTGAAGAGTTTGGAACCGACTATCTGGCATTTAACTTTTCCCTTTTCAACTTTTCACCCCCCTCGCGATGAAACAAGCCCGAAAATACTTTTTGCTGACCCTTGTGGTGATCGTGGTCGATCAAATCATAAAGCTGATCGTGAAGCTCAACATGGAGAAGGGCATCCAGGGGCAGATCAAGGTGCTGGGGGACTTCTTCAAAATTCATTTCATCGAAAACAAAGGGGCAGCCTTCGGGCTGACCGTTACCAACATGGCCAATGGCTTGGGCCTGGACATGTCAGAAGAGACGGGCAAGCTGATCCTATCGCTGTTTTCGATCGGGGCGGTGATCGCCATCGGAGTGGTGCTATACCGCATGTCGGGCCATCGGTCGCCGCTGCCGTGGTTTGTGGCGCTCATCTTTGGCGGGGCCCTGGGCAATATCATCGATCGCAGCTTCTACGGCGTCTGGTTTTCAGACATCAATGACTATGATGGCGGCATCTTTCACGGGCGGGTAGTAGATATGTTTTACCTCGACATCTGGGAAGGGCAATTGCCCCATTGGATTCCCCTGATTGGTGGCGATTACACTTCGCTATGGCCGATCTTCAACATTGCCGATGCCGCCATCTCGGTGGGAATCGTGGTGATCCTGATTTTCCAGGGCAAATTTTTCAAGATGGATGAGCAAGCCCAGGCTGCTGCTGCGACACCCTCGCCCCAGAATCAGAACCAGGCCGCCGTAGCTCCTTCCAGCGATGAGTCCACAGGCTCTACCCCTACCGAAAAAGATTCTTCGTCATAATTACCACTTGAGGCTTTTGCCCATACGCCGCGCCGCTGTCGAAGTAGCGCGGTGTAATGCTGCATGCCTTGAGTGACGCAATCCCACGGCTCACCATCACCACTGACCTCCGCGTGGCTCCGGCAGAAGCCAGAGCCATTATCCCCCCATTTCTCGCCATCCCTTCAGCACGATCTCCAGGTCTAGCTCCCAGGTATATCGCTGGGCGTAGGCGCGGTCGAGCAGATCGAGGGCGGGCAAGTCGATGTCAGCCTGTACGCGGTGGCGCATGGAAAGGGGGGCAGGCTTGAGGGGCGGCAGATTGCTTGCCCTTCTGCTGGCGTAGCCCACTAGGTGCTGCCGTCCGACTAGCGTTTGGAGCAGGTTTGTGAGGGCCTTACTGGGCTTGCGGTAGCGCCAGAAGAGCAACGGATAGCTCAGCAGCAGGGTGATGCTGCCCACCACGTCCACGGTGCGCTTGATCAGCCGATGTTCGCGCTCGTGTAGGCGGTACACTTGC
>CAYVAP010000691.1:0-808 GCA_964449365.1 uncultured Bacteroidia bacterium | reverse complement strand
GCATGCTGCGTTGCACAATCGGCGGCGCTGGCATGCGCGCGCTCGCGTTGCGGGGTGAGGATCTGCTGCGGTCCCACCACAAAAGACACCCCCGGCGGGGCAATCTTGTACGCCACGGGTCGCGCGCCCGGCTGGCTCATCTGCTGTAAAATCTCCGCCGTGGCCATCCCCTCGTTGGCAAAAACCACCTCGTCGATGTCCAGGCTACGCACCACTCCCTCGCGCTGGGCAAAGCCCCCCAGGCGCGGCAGGCTCAGTGGCACCGCTTCATCTGCCGCTGGCGTCAACGCCCCCACCAGATCTGCCCCATAGTGGATCTCGCTGCGCAGCAGGGCCGCCACCCGATTGACCTCCGCTGCTGTGCCCAGCAGCAGCACCCGCCGGGCCCGTTCTTCGGTGAAGAAAAACGTGCCCCGCCGCCGATAGTTGATCAGTCCCCGAGTAGCAATAGCGATGATCATGGTGAAGACCGAGGTCAGCCCCACAATGGCGCGGGAGTAGTTTTCGATGAACGACACCATGTAGGTCACCGTAGCAATGCTCACAAAGCCCAACAGCGGCGCAGCGATCAGGGGCCGCAGCCGGAAGGGCCGCCGATAGGCCCCTAGTGCCCAGAGCAGCCCGGTGAAAAGTAGCGCATAGGTCGGCAGGTAGCCATAGCGAAACAGCGGTGGATAGGGGATGTGTTCGAGGTACTTGATGTAGTGCTCCCAGTAGGCCGTGATGCCCAGCGAGGTTAGATAGATCAGCCCCGCCTCGATGAGCGGAAAACCATAGCGACGGGACAGGCGGGACAGCACCGCCAGCA
>CAYVAP010000690.1:0-3041 GCA_964449365.1 uncultured Bacteroidia bacterium | reverse complement strand
AAGGCCGCAGCACCCGTGACCACCGCGAGGGTCTCATTGAGGATATCTCGCTGCGTGTAAAACACAAAAGCCCCTAGCGCAAAGAGCATGATGGAAATAGGGGTGCGCAGGCGCCGCCACAGATCCTGCGACTCGATCTCTAGCTCCATGCGCAGGGCATCCACAGGCTGGATTACCGTGAGCACAAAGTTGCGAAAGCTCTTGTTCATCACCGTGAGGGTATCGGGCGTCTGGATCACGATGCCCTTGCGAATCAAGCTACTCAGGCCCGCGAGGTTGCTAGCGTTGATCAGGCCATCCTGCGCCAGGTCAAAAATCAGGTAGCGCTCCTCCTTGGTACAAGCCGCCCAGAGCGACTGGTAGTAAAGGTGGGCGCGGTTTTCGATGCGCAAAATGACCTCTTCCTTCAACTCCCGGTCGCCTTTCTCAGTCTGGGCATAGTCGTTGAGCTGATCGAGCAGATCGTCTTGGATGCTCTGCAAAAAGGGCCCATGGACGCATTCGCGGCGAATCAAGTCTGCCACCCGCTCTTCGGGCGGTATCCGCCGCGGATCGTCCGAGACGATCCCTTTGTAAAACAAGCTCAGCACCCGACGCCAGTCGCGCAGCTTGCTGCGTAGCTCTTCCTCTTCGCAGCCTGAGTTACGGTAGATCTCCTCGATTTGCAGCGGCGTGATGGTCGAGACCACCGTGATCTGATGCACCTCGGGACGCGTACGATCAAACTCCAGCCAGCGGTGGATGGTTTCCAGCCGATCATCGAGCAAGACATCGTTGTACGTCTCATCGATCACCAGAGTATTGGTGTCTTGGCTGATCTTGGTGATGGCTCGTTTGCTGCGGTTTTCGACCTTGATTTGTAGGGTGCGCAGGGTACGCTCCGTGCGGCGATTGTCGCTCAGCACCGCAGGCGAGGTTACGTGCAGAAAGGCGTGCTTGCCCTGGATGAATTGCAGTGCCTCTTCGGCGTAGTCAAAGATCGCCCAGCGCTCCATGGGATAGTCGATTTTGCTGAAGTTGCTCAGCAAACGGCCCATGCGCTGCAAGTGATACATGCGATCTTCTTCAGGCACTTCTTCCTCAAAGCCAGACATGATGTTGGCGTAGCGATCCTGGATGAGCAGGGGCTCATCGATCGCAACAATGATGACCTGTATCCCATAGTCGAGCAGCTCTTCGATCAGGTCGAGCTGCGCCGCACAAGCATCAGGCTGCTGATTCCAAATGTCGAAGTCATCGATCACGATCAGCGGCAGATCTTGCAGGCAGTGGTGGTCTTTCCGGAAAAGCGTCGCATCCGGCTGGTCAGCCACAGGGTTTTCGTCGGCCTCGGTTAGAGGAGAGAAGCTGAGGCGCTTGCCTGGATCCAGTGGAGAGGGGCTACGATCCATCAGGCTGCGCAGTCGCTCGACGTCGCCTGGCTCAGAAAGACGAAAATAATAGTGATAACGCTCAGGGACGGGGCGGTAGTAGGCCTCCTGCTTTTCTGCGATCTTGATATCGATCACCGAGAGGTAATCTTGCTCCACGGCTCGCAGCGGCACCATCAGAAAAATGCCCTCCTCACTATCGAGTAGGGTGCGCTTGGCCACGATGGGATCAGGGGTAGGAATGCGTAGCGCCGAGCGCCCAAAGAGCTTGTGGATCATAAAGCGGACCAGCCCGTAGATCATGGCCAAGAACAACCCAAACAGCACCCAAAACATCAGCAGGCCTGCGTTTTTGTCTTCCGCCAGTTGGCGAAAGGTCGGAAAGGGAAAACGGTAATAGGGCAGGGTGCTTTCCAGCAGAAATCCGTCGTCGTGAAAGTAATACAGCTTGGGGGTGCCGTTGCGCCAAAACTCCAGCCACACCCACTGATCGTTGGCGCTGCCACCGACACCAATTTGGTTGGTGCGCAGGGTCAGCTCGTCATACCTTGGCCGGATGGCCGAGAGCAAGCTATCATAGTAGCGGTAGCGGTTGCGCTCGGAGGGACAGTCGGTCAAGAACCATCGGGCCGCCAGATCTGCCGAATCTGTGCGCTCAGAGGGAGAAGAGGTAGGAAGAAAACTCGCCTCCGCACCGGTGTCTAGCGTGGCTTCGAGGGCCGGGGTATCAGTTGACAAGGTATCAGCGGACGAGGCATCAGCGGGCGAGGTATCAGGTAACATGCTTGACGGATCAGGCGTGGCCTGATGCGGGGCACAATCTATCCATTGTCTGGCCAGAGAATCCAGCCGCTGCAGAAGCTGCAATCGGCACTGCGGCGAGAGGCAAAGGCTGGGGGTCGTCTGCAAGTAAGACGAGAGGTGGAGGTTTTCTTGCAAAAAAGCGCTGACTACCGCGTCTCGCTCGGGTACCAGGCGATAGCGAGCTTCTAGTGCCTCCCGGCGCTCGATCAGGCGCTTGGCCATTTCGATTTGGCCAAATCGCACCTGGATGCTTCCCTCTCGATTATAGGCGATTTCGTAGTATTTCACTACCGGAAATACCCCTAGGATCAGCAACCAGGTGGCCAGAAATAGCCGATAGCTCCGCTGTGCATCCAGGATGCGCCAGATCCCTTGCAGTAGGCTACGCAGGCCGGGTATTGCCTCCTGAAAGCGCTGCTCTTGACGCCCCCACCAATCGTAGAGATTGCGCACCCAGGTGGTACCCCGGGCTCGGCTATCGGCAAAGATGCGACCGATCACCCCTACGAGCACCAAGCCCTGTAGCAATTCATAGCCTAACACGCGCAAGAAATCGGGACTCGATAGAGCGGTATACATGGCCAGGTTGCCAGCCACCAGGATGGTGATCACCAGCCAGGCAATTCGTTGGTACTCTGCCCACATAAACTGCTGATGGGCATTTTTATTCAAGCGCAAAAATACCAGCAAAAAGGTGAAAATGTAGCTCACCGCAATCACACTGATGGCCACCAGCGGGTGGGCATTGTCCATGGTGAATAAGCCCGCCAGCAGCAGGGTATAGAGGTTGTTGACGATGAGCTCGCGGTAGCGCCGCCGATGCCGGTAGAAGGGCCGCAGCCAGTCAAAGGCAAATTGGTCGTGCTT
>CAYVAP010000689.1:1854-3041 GCA_964449365.1 uncultured Bacteroidia bacterium | reverse complement strand
CCCTGGCACGAATTCTCTGCGCGAAATCGGCATGTTATTTTTCTCGCGTTACTAATGCAAACGCTGCCCTTCCTTTGACATCAATTTCACATCGCTCTCCATGACGTTCGCACCGCGTAAAGTGTTTATGACCGGCGTGGCCGGTTTCCTTGGTTCCAACTTGCTTGCTAAACTGATCGCCGAAGGTCACACCGTGGTCGGTATGGACAACCTCTCGCGTGGCCGCCTGGCCAATATCCAGGACTACCTGGAGCACGAGCGGTTTACCTTCCTCGAAGAGGACATCACTGACGAAGACGCTTTCAGTAGCCTGGACCGCGATTTCGACGTGATCGTACACCTAGCGGCCTTCAAAATTCCCCGCTACGGCAATGCCGTGGCTACCCTCACCGTCAACGCTAAAGGCACCGAAAACGTGCTGGAATTTGCCCGTGAGCTGAAGTGTAAAGCCGTGCTGGCCTCCACCTCGGATGTCTACGGCATGAGCCCCAACATCCCCTTCAAGGAAGATGACATCCACGTGATTGGCGACTCCAAGGTGCCCCGCTGGGCCTACGCCGTCTCGAAGCTCTTCGATGAGCACCTCGCGCTGGCCTACATGGAAGATTACCACTTCCCTGTGGTGCTGATGCGCTTTTTTGGTAGCTACGGTCCCCATCAGCACCTCAGTTGGTGGGGCGGGCCGCAGTCGGTCTTCATCGAAAAAATCCTCAAAGACGAAGTGATTCCTATCCACGGCGATGGTTCGCAGACCCGTACTTTCACCTACGTAGACGACACCGTGGCTGGTATCTACGCCTGCACCATGGATGAGCGCGCCAACGGCGAGATCTTCAACATCGGGGCCAACGAAGAAATCACCATCCGCGACCTGGCCTACCTCCTCAAGCGCATCTCTGGCATCCCCGGCGAAGCCAAGGTGGAGTTCATTCCCTACGACCAGATCAGCCAGGGCCGCAAATACCAGGACGTGATGCGCCGGGTGCCCGACACCAGCAAGCTCCGCGATATCCTGGGTGTGACCTCGCAGGTCAGCCTAGAGGAAGGTATGCGCCGCACCTTCGAGTGGCAGAAAAACATCATGGCAGTGAACAGTGATCAGTGAACAGTGATCGAGGTGATCGAGGTGAACAGTGATCAAGGTGATCGCGTCCGGTCGATCACCCGCAGGATCACCTAGATCACCC
>CAYVAP010000689.1:0-1754 GCA_964449365.1 uncultured Bacteroidia bacterium | reverse complement strand
GATCACCCGCAGGATCACCTAGATCACCCTCTTGATCACCCACCAACTTCGAACTTCCCACGCATGAAAATCGGCATCATCGGCGGCGGCTTCATGGGGCTGGTCGCAGCCCAAAAACTCGCAGGCGAAGGCAAGCACATCACCGTCTTCGAGCGGGCCGCGCAACTGGGCGGGCTGGCTACCTACCACGACTTCGGCGACTTCACCTTCGACCGCTTTTACCACGTCATCCTGCCGGGGGATCGCTACCTGCTGGAGGTGATCGACGACCTGGGCCTGACGGCGCAACTGCGCTGGAAGAAGACCTACACCGGCTACTACGTCAACCAAAAGTTCTACTCCATCAGCAACAACCAGGAGTTTTTGCTTTTTCCGCCCCTGGGGCTGATCAGCAAATTTCGCCTGGCGCTGACCATCCTCTATGCCTCGCGCATCAAGGACTGGCGCAAGATGGAGGCCATGACCATCGAGGACTGGCTGGTGAAGGTGGGTGGTCGCAAGACCTTCGAAAAATTCTGGAAGCCGCTGCTGCTGGCCAAGCTAGGCGAAAATTACAAGCGCGTCTCGGCGGTCTTCATCTGGACCTACATCAAGCGCCTCTTCGAAGCGCGCAGCGACAGCGCCGCCAAGGAGGAGCAGATGGGCTACGTCTCGGGTGGGTACAAGACGGTCTTCGACCGCATGGCCGAGGTGCTGCCGCAGCGAGGTGCCACCCTACGCACCAGTACCACGGTGGAGCACATCGAGCCTGCGCCCGGGGGGGGGCTCTACGTAACCGCCGACGGGCACACCGAGTACTTTGACAAGGTGGTATTCACCAGCCCGACCAACGTGCTGGAGCAGGTGGCCGACCCCAGCCTGATGGAGGTCAAAGGCGATAGCCGACAGGTAGAATACCTGGGCGTACTCTGCATGGTGCTGGCCACCACGCGCAACCTTACGCCCTTTTACGTCTGCAACCTGGCCGACGAGCGGGTGCCCTTTACCGGCGTGATCGGCATGACTACCTTGGTCGATCCGCAGGAGGTGAATGGCCACTACCTCACTTACCTCCCCAAATACGTGCTCTCCACCGATCCGGTGCTGAAGAAATCCGACGAGGAGATCAAAGCCTGGTTCCTCGACGGCATCAAGACCCTTTACCCCGACCTCAAAGACGAAGACATCAACGGGGTTTACCTCAACCGCGCCTTTAAGGTACAGCCGTTGCAAGTGCTCAATTACTCGCAAATCGTGCCTCAGGCCAAGACCCTGCACCCCGACTTTTTCGTGGTGAATACTTCCCAATTCGTCAACGATACCCTCAACAACAACTCCGTCGCGCGCCACGTCAGCCGCTTTGTGGAGGAACATGGGGGGGAGTTTGAAGTGGAAGGAGAAAAGTTGAGAGTTAAGAGTGGAAAGTGAAAAGTTGAGAGTTGAAAAGTGGAGAGTTGGTGGTTCGTAGTTTCACCCCTGACCACCTCCGATCACCCCGGATCACCCGGATCACCCGGATCACCCCGATCACCTTTTTCGATCAACTCGATCACCCTCTTCGATCACCCCGATCACCTTCTCCGATCACCTTTTTCGATCACCACCCTCCCACTTGTTTTTACTGATCCCTGATCACTGAAAATCTGTACGGATCATTGTTCTCGTAGTAAAATTGGTCGCTTTGGGGCGGCTACTGAGGAGGGAAATATGAGGAACTAGTGCTTCGCATTCGAAATTCGTAATCAGTAATTCGTAATTGAAAGCGCTGCTGGTCA
>CAYVAP010000688.1:0-3043 GCA_964449365.1 uncultured Bacteroidia bacterium | reverse complement strand
GGTGGTCAGTTGATGACCACCACCGACGTCGAAAACTTCCCGGGCTTCCCCGACGGCATCATTGGCCCCGAGATGATGGAGGATTTTCGTAAGCAGGCCGAGCGATTTGGCACCCGCATCAAGTACGAAAACGTGGTCAAGACCGACCTGAGCAGTACCCCCAAGCGGTTGTGGACAGAAGCTGGAGACGAGTACACGGCTGATGCCATCATCATCTCCACGGGGGCCAGCGCACGCTGGCTCGGCCTGGAGGCTGAGAAAACCTACGCCAACCGAGGGGTAAGTGCCTGCGCCGTTTGCGATGGCTTCTTCTTTCGGGGCAAAGAGGTGGTGATCGTGGGCGGTGGCGATACTGCGGCTGAAGAGGCTCTCTACCTCTCCAAGCTGGCCACTACCGTACACATGCTGGTGCGCCGCGATGAGCTGCGCGCTTCGAAGATCATGCAGCACCGGGTGATCAGCACCCCCAACATCATCATCTACTGGAATACCGAGGCCAAAGATATCTCGGGCGAAGACAAAGTCGAGCAGGTTCACGTGGTCAACAACCAAACTGGCGAAGAGTCTACCATCGAGGCCAGCGCCTTTTTCGTAGCCATTGGCCACAAGCCTAGCACTGACATCTTCAAAGGGCAACTAGACATGGACGAAGCTGGCTACTTGAAAGTACAGCCCGGCAGTACCCGCACCAACATCCCCGGGGTGTTTGCCTCAGGCGATGCCGCCGACAAGGTGTATCGTCAAGCGGTAACCGCTGCGGGGACAGGTTGTATGGCGGCGCTCGACGCTGAGCGTTGGTTGTCTGAACAAGAGGTGTCGGAAGGAGTCATGGCTTAATCCTCGATACGAGCCGAGAGCCAAAGTGATCCCCGACCTTCTGCGTCAGAAGGTCGGGGGCTTTATTTTTTAGATCCCGGGCATTCTTTATCTTGCGCGGCACGGTCATTGGCCCTTCTCTCCCTGCTATGCCCTTCCGTCTGGATGAATTCAGTCGATTTTTGCGCTACCACGGCTTCTCAGTCGAGGGTGAGATGGCACTGTCTGCTGCGTCGCGGTTCCGGCTGGTTCGCCCACCAGATTCGCTAGGGGCCTGGCTAAAGCTCCTCATGGCTATTTCTCAGGCGGATGAGGCGGCTTTTGATCAACTCTATCGGCGCTATCTCATGCGCTACCCCGAGCAGGGCCCTACGCCGTCGCCCCTAGGGCAGGTCGGCGAAGCGGCTGAAGCAGGGAGCCACTGGCAAGAACTGCTCTCGCGCCGCCGATCTTTGTTGTCGCTACAGCTACTCATGCTGCTCGGGCTGGGCTACCTCGGGGTGCGCAGCGTAGATTGCTACCTCCAGACCCGCGACTTGGCCCAGGCTTATCGCTGCTTCATCGGGTCGAGTCATCTGGAGCGCAGCCGCATCCAGCCCGGTCCGCCGCCGGAAGATTCGTTAGCCTTGCTTCCCCCTGATACCCCGCCGCCGGGGTCGACGGCCTCTTTTCGCCTGGACCCTCGACGCGAGCCCCCCAGCCTGGCTCGTCGAGTGCCACTTGCGCCCGCAGGGCCCCTCCTTAGCGACATCAGCCATCTGAAAAAGAGCTGGTTTGATCGCTATCGACTGGTCTTCAAATGGCTGGCAGTGGTGTGTATTTTCAGCTTGCTGCTCTTCATTCCTCTGCATCGCCGCCTCCGGCGACAGTGGTACCTGAAGCGCGATTGTGAGCGAGGGCCTCCCCTCTATTTCGAAGCGTCTACCCCTCAGCCGTGCTGCGATTTCTCGCAAGAGGCAGGCTTTCAGCAGCTCCATCAATACCTGAAGGATGAGCCGGAGGCCAAGCCCTACCTGCTGCTCATCGAGCAACATTGTCCCCACGACCTACTGGCTCGCTACTACGATGAACTAGGGCAGCAACTGGCAGCGCAGGACAGCCCATTGGTTCGCTTTTTCTTCGAAGAAGATCCTCGCCTATGCTGGCAACCTCTGCTGTGCCAGGAGCGATATCTCAGCGACTTGCTGGCCCAATACCCGGGGCATCGGCTAGTGATCATCGCGGAGGCGCGGCGACTATTCGATCCGCAAAGTGCCCAGCTTGCGGCTTGGGTGGAGATGATTCCTGCCCAGATGGAAGTGGCCTTTCTCAGCCTTGATTTGTCGCCCCATGATCTGGACCTCCTGGGCGATCTCGCCGGGCGCGTTGTCTTTTTGCCTGCCACCCCTGCAGGACTGAGTCTACTCGCTACCAAGGTCATGGCGCAGCCAGCGTACTGGGAAGCCTGGCCGCTGCCTCCTGCTGCGGATGATCCGCAGTTACTCTCTCATCTCCAGCAGTATGTGAAAGCCCTGAACCTACCGGATGAAACGGATGCAGAGGCGACCGCTGAGGGGCAATGGCGCTGGCTTTGCGCTTGTGCGTTGGCCGCTGAGCTGAGCTGGGACCTGACGCTAGCCCTAGGGCAACGCTTTCAGGCTGCTTATCAGCAACCTGTGGCTAGCCCACGTCGCTTGTTGCACCTGCTGCGCCTGCCGTGGTTTCGGCGCGGGCATATCCCGACCGACCTGCGCGAGCAGTTGCGCGATGCCCTCGGCCCTGAAGATCAAAAGCTAGCCCGTCAGGTGATCGTGGCGCATCTGCGTCAACAGCTACCCCCCGCGCACTCTCTTGCGCACGACGACCACCAACTGCGCCTGGCCGCTCAGCAGATGCATCTCTCAACACGCTGGGACCATCGGCTGCGGTACATCGGTACCGTGCGGGCCCACAGCCTGCACCACGACATCGATGACGAATTGCTGCGCCGAGAGTTGGAACATATGCCTGCCAAGCAACTGTCCGTTTCGCTGCCTGCAGGGTGGCGTTTCGCTCTATTTACCCAGGGTATTCCGGTGTTGGGGCTACGGCCATGGGTGCGCAGTACCCTGGGCATCAGCCTCGCGGTGGTCATCCTTACCCTATTCCAGGCTTATCCTTGGGCCCATTGGCAGCGCTATGATCGGGAGTGGTATTACCTAGCCGATGACACGGCGCGGATGCAGTTTTATCACTTCGTGGGGGTATC
>CAYVAP010000687.1:0-3048 GCA_964449365.1 uncultured Bacteroidia bacterium | reverse complement strand
GCCATGATCCTTCAGCGAAGAATCCGTATCTTCCCGCTGAAGGATCTTTTTTTGAATGGCTGGTACCCATGTACGACTTTAACACGGATGAGCGCTCTTTCCGTTCGGCCTACACGAGTGAGCGCCCCTTTCAACTGCGGCGCTACCTTCGCATCGGGTGGCTGCTGTTTCGGCGCTATCGAGGTGGCTACCTCAAGGCTACTCTGCTAGCCATCGGTTGCTACCTGCTTGCCGCAGGGCTTGCCACCCTGGTCATTTGGCTCTCGGCTCCGGTGCCCTTTCTCAACGCAACCGTGATCTTGGTGGCCTACTTTCTGCGCTACGCTTTTGCCTTTGCCCTTTCGGCCGGCCTCTTCATGATGAGCCGACGCTTGCACGTAGAGCACATGGCCGAATTCAATGATGTCTGGGCTGGCCTCAAAGCCTTCTGGCAAATTGGCGCAGCCAAGATCATTCAGCTCCTGCTCATGGCCGTACCCATGTTGGTGGTGCTCATGCTGGCGGGCATTCGCTCGTACGACGAACTCGTCCTCTGGGCCGAGCAAGAGCTGATTTCTCCGCTCGAAATTTTGAGCTTTTACCAGCGCAAACTACGCCTGCTCGGGCTGGCTCTGCTGCCATACCTATTGATCCAGACCCTCTACCTCTTCACCACGCCTCTGATTCTGATCGGCCGCTTGCAATTCTGGACGGCCATGGAAGTCAGTCGCAAAATCGTGCTGCACCACTGGCGAGGCGTGATCACCTTGATGCTGTTCATCGGGCTGATGTGGCTGGGCAGCCTGCTGACCCTGGGCCTAGGCTTGTTTATTGCCTTTCCGCTCACCTACGCCACCCTCTACGCTGCCTACGCCGACCTTACTGGTCGCTAACGCAACGAGCTCGAAGTTCGTGAATCACGAATTTCGAATTACCCTCCCCTCGCGCCTTTCACTGCCGCTTGACCTGATCCAGCGTGAAAGGACGCCCTACGAAAAGGGCCTTCTCGTCGGGCAACAACTCCACGCTGATCACCTGCCCCTCGCACACCCCCTCGACGAAGTCCGCCGGCTCGCCGGGTACGATGCGAAACGGAAGCTCGCCCTCGCCCCCGTTGACAGTAGCTTTGCTCTTGGAGGTGATGAAGACCTGCTCGTAAGACTGGCTCAGTGCCACCGAGCTTCCTACCTGCACCTCTTCATAGCTCAGACTAGGCAGGGGCTCTTCCGCTCGCCGAAAAACCACGAACTGCCCGTCGTCTTCTTGCAGCCAGGTGGCCGAGCCGTCGTTGAGATTTTGGGTGTACCATTCGTCCCAAAAGCCGTCTGAATAGTCGAGGCGAATGCGCCCCAACACCAGGTAGGGAGTGTTGTCCTCGCCAAAGCTGAGTTGCTGCCCGATGGCAAAAGCCGAACCGTAATCGATCAGCAAGTGCTTCTCGCCTGCCGATGCGAGCGAGTCGGCGTTGAGGTGGCTGGTTTGCCCGCAATAGGGGCATACCAGGGTGCGGGCTCCGGAGGTCTTTTGAGGAATAGGCCCGCCACAAGAGGGGCACTCGAATTCGCGTTGGAAAAGGGTATCTGACATGGGAAAATGGCTTGGCCGTAGTCCGAAAGAGCAGAAAGGTACGATGGCAAAGGGAAAAATGCCAAAGAGGAGCGACCTGCCATCTCCCCCATTTGCCCCAAATCCCCGGGGCGGCTCTCCCACATGCGAAAAGGCCACCCTAATGGGCGGCCTTTCGCATGTCCGAGCACGCGGAACGGGTATTCTCGCATCACCAGGTAGGAGGGAAATCAGGGATGCACACGGCTCGAAGCTAGGGGTTAGGAATCGGATACTTACAAACTTACTTATGTGAACGACTAAGGGCACTAGCGCATAAGGGTACAAGATACTAATAAACAAAGAGTAACTCGGGCACATTGGCCTACTCAGTGGCCGCGAGCAACGGCTAATTTCACGTTGAACCAGGCACTTCGACCTTTCTTCACTGGTTGAGGGTATGAACGATCTCGTAGCCAGCCTCGTAGTCGTAAGGCTCCCACTCGGTCAGCGGGGTGTTGGCGGTATAGCGGCTGCGCAGCGACACGTCGAGGCGGCCATTGGCCATCATTTTGTATTGCAGTCGGTAGACGCGACCGGTGCGCACGTACACCTCCTCTTTGCGGTACTTTTCCGCTTCGACCACAGCTACCTGCTCGGCACCGATCAGGTCGAAGTATTCCTGGCAACCTTGGTAGGCTTGCTTAGCCGGGCGGCGCTTAGCAAAGCCGCGCTTCATTTCAATCTCATAGAGCCAGCCTTGGTTGAAGCGATAGATGTAGGTCGCTCCCTGGGCGCTCACCACCAACTCCTCGCCTGGCTCGCTCGACTCGATCTCTACGTAGCTGCGGTCCTGCATGCTCTCTACCACTTGGTGGTAGGCGTTTTGAAAGTCTACGAACAGCACGTTTTGCGCGCTCACCAAGCCAATGAAGTTGGCATATACTAGGATAGTGAGTAGGAGATTTTTCATCGGTATAGTTGTTGGTTGGTTGATTGGCTTGAAAGATTAGGGGGAGGCTTGCCAAATTCCTATTGAAATAAATTCCAAAAAATGAATTTATTACCACTTGGACAAACTACCTCTGCGTAGCCAGCCACAGTCGCTGGCTTTGCGCGATCAGTCGAAAAAACAGGGCGAATGGAAAGAAGCTACTCTTCTGATTTTCAAAGCCTAAGGCTCCTGCCTCGATGATCAGAATCCATGTGGTAGGACCTGAAAGAGAGATGGCAAATCTGCCAAGGATCGGAGAATGGCTTGACAACCGAGCTGAGGGCTTTCCCTTATCTCCACGTTACAAATATGAAGAAGATGTCTGAAAAAGCATGCTCGGGGCGTCTTAGTGGTCGGAAAAAAGGACACACCTGTCCCAAGCTGAGGTTAATCGGTCAGTTACCATTTGCGAAAACTTGTAGAAAAACCCTTCCTCTTGCGTTGCCGCCAGGACATGGATGGCGAGAACTCCATTCTCACCTATATGAACGGTCAGGGGTATAAGGGAATAAGGTGTAAGGGTATCAGGC
>CAYVAP010000686.1:0-3065 GCA_964449365.1 uncultured Bacteroidia bacterium | reverse complement strand
TACTTTCAATTACGAATTCATGATTACGAATTTCGAATGCAAAGCCCTAGAAGTAGACCCGTTGCATAACGAATCATTCACCCCGAACTCCGAATATATCACACAACATGTACGACTGGATCGCCCGCTGGGCCGAATGTGCCCCCCACCGCCCTGCCGTCAAGGCTTTCGAGACGGGTCAAGAACTGACCTACGCGCAGCTCAATCGCCTGGGCAATCGCCTGGCGCATCATTTCACCCATGAGCTAGGACTATCGCCCGGCGACCGGGTGGGCATCGTGGCGGAAAACTGCCTGGCCTATGTGGTGCTCTTTTCGGCGATGCAGAAAACGGGCCTCACCCTGGTACCGATGAATTTCCGCCTCAGCAGCGGCGAGTTCGATTACCTGCTGCGCGACAGTCAGCCCCGGGTGATGATCACCGAGGACAAATTTCACGCCGCGATGAGCGGCGCAGAGGCCTTTGCCAGCCTGCCCATCCGCTATACGCTGGCCGAGCTAGCGGCCAAAATCGACCCGCAGCAGACCTGGCCGCAGGATGAAGCCTACCCCGCCTACCAGGGCATCGAGGGCGACGATCCGGTCTTCATCCTCTACACCTCGGGCACCACGGGCTTTCCCAAAGGCGCGCTTTACACCCACAACATGCTGCTGTGGAACAGCCTCAACACCGAGCTGCGCCTCCACCTCACCGGCGACGACCGCACCCTCAACGTGATGCCGCCCTTTCATACCGGCGGCTGGAATGTGCTGCTCACCCCCCTGCTGCACCACGGGGGCTTTACTTGCATGATGAAAAAATTTGACCCCGACGCTGTGCTACGCACCCTTGACGCTGAACGGTGCAGCATCTTCATGGGCGTACCCACCATGCTCAGGATGATGGCCGAGAGCCAGGCCTTTGCTGAGGCCAAGCTCGACAACCTGCGCTACTTTGTGGTGGGCGGCGAGGCCATGCCCATTCCCCTGATCGAAACCTGGGCCACCAAAAACATCCCCATCCGTCAGGGCTATGGTATGACCGAGGTGGGCCCCAATCTTTTCTCCCTTCATCAAGACGACGCCTTGCGCAAAAAAGGCTCCATCGGCCAGCCCAACTTCTACGTACAGACCCGCATCGTGGATAGTGAAGGGCAGGATCTGCCCGCCGGACAAGCCGGGGAACTGTGGCTCAAGGGGCCGATGGTCACGCCGGGTTATTGGCAGAATCCCGAGGCCACAGCTAAGACCATCGTAGAGGGCTGGCTCAAGACCGGCGACATGGTGGTGCGCGACGAGGAAGGTTACTACTTCGTGGTGGATCGCATCAAGAACATGTTTATCTCGGGCGGAGAAAACGTCTACCCTGCCGAAATCGAGCGGGTGCTGCTGCAACACCAGGCCATCGCCGAGGCGGCTGTGGTTGCTGTCTCCCACGCCAAATGGGGCGAAGTAGGTCGAGCTTACCTCACCCTTCACGAGGGCCACAGCCTGGACGAAGCCGCCGCGCTGAGCTTCTGCGAAGGCAAACTTGCCCGCTTCAAAATTCCCCAATCGGCGGTGATCCTACCTGAGCTCCCTAAAAACGCCACCGGAAAAATCGACCGTAAAGCGCTGAAGGAGTTGGTCAATTCCTGAGGCTGTGAACATTCACCCCTTTTCTTTGCCTCTCGATAGCCGCTGCTAAGTTACCTATTCCTTTACCTTTGCGCCCGACTCCTCTCACCTATATGAACGGTCAGGGGTGTAAGGTGGTCAGGTACAGCATGTACCTTCCGTTCCTTTTGGCTCACTCAGTGGCCGCGCCCAGCGGCTATATTTACTTTCAACGCTCCTGCCTACCCATTCAAACGCGCCCTCGGCGCTTCTGCCTTTACCTCTCGCTCGATGAAGTTCAGTCCCTGATTGGATAGCCCGGCCAGGATGGGTTCGTAGATTTCGGGGAGAATGGGAATGTGCACCCCGCTAGCTTTGAGCTTGCCCTTGAGCATGTTTTCTGCCGCGATGCCGAGTGGCAAGCCCACCGTCTTAGCCATAGCGGTGTAGGCCGGATCGTCGCCGTCTACCACGAGGTGCGACTGGATTTGGCGTGGCTGCCCCTGATCGAGGAAGTCGAACTTATGCCATATCACGATCTGATCGCGGTCCTCCGGGGTCATGGTCCACTTCTTTTTGAGAATGTGCTCCAAAATCTGCGCCGGGGTGCCTCGCTCCAATCCCACCAACTCCTCATCGAACATCCCCAGCCACTTGAGGCGAAACATCTCCTGCGCGTCGAGGTCGAGCTGCATGTAATGCGCCAGCTTTAGCTCCACCGAGTTGTGCGGATCGTAGGATAGGAATGAATTGATAAACTGCCGATGGGTTAGCTCGGCGACGTCTTCCATTTCGTAGCTGTCGTCGGTAGCCCCGAGCTGCACGAAGATGTTCCAGGCAGGGCAGAAGCCTACCCGCCGAAAGGTACCCCGAAAGAGGGTGCGAATGCCGTGGAGGCGATACACCTCCAGGTACTTGAGCGAATCGCGATTGGCGTAGCCCTCGAAGTAGCCATGCCCCGGCAGATGCACCACTTCGGTGCGGCGAAACAACCGATGGTAGGGGATGTATTTGTAGCGCCCTTCCTGAATGAACTTGACCGTGCCCTGCCCGGCCAGCACCACGTTGCGTGGGTTCCAGGTAAATTTGTACTCCCAAGGGTTGGCCAGGCAAGACTCGGGGTGCAGCAGCCCCCCAGCAAAGGTCTCAAAGCCTGTCAGCTCATGCCCCTGGCTGCGAATGTGATCCAGTACCCGCATGGCCGACATGTGGTCGATGCCCGGATCGAGGCCGCATTCCATCAGAAACAGCAGCCCCTTGGCCTGGGTTTCGGTGTGCATAGCCCGTATCTCTTCGGACACGTAGGAGGCCGTGAGCAGATGCTTACCTTCGATCAGGCAGGTCTGGGCTACCAGAGGATGAAAGCGAGCCGGCAGCATGGAGATCACCAGGTCGGCGCGGCTGATTTCGGCTTGGCGCTGCGCTTCGTCGTCTAAGTCAAAGCGAATGGCCTGGGCTTGCGCGTGCCCCTGCAGGCGGGCTTCCGCCGCT
>CAYVAP010000685.1:0-3074 GCA_964449365.1 uncultured Bacteroidia bacterium | reverse complement strand
AAAACTCATGGCCATGTACCGTCGATATCAAGAAGAGGGATTCACGTCTTTTTGGGATGTGTGATGGGTCAATGGACGAAATCACTGCTTGAACTGTGAACCAAGGTTAGGTTTTGCTGCAGCTACGCTGCATTTTGCATGTTACGTTTTGCTTCAATATTCAAAAAGCTGCGCGAGCCCAAACGGCTGAGCTGCTGCTCTCACCATTTTATGGAATCTCTGATGGGTAAATATACAGATGGTTGGAAATATTTGCCAAAGGGGGATGGTTTGATGGGAGAAAAAAAATGACTTACACCGCAGTGGCTATTGTCCAACTAATGGTATGAACCCTCAGCAAGTCGGCTCGGTAATTCTGGGCGATTTATCCTACTTGCCTTTTGACTCAATGCACCGATTACTTATGAACACTGCGCTCAAGCTGACGGTTGTTTTTTCCTTGCTCTTTCGCCTGGTCTGGGGGCAATCCTATCTGGTGAGCTACACCGCCGATGGTGGCAATCCAGGGGGGCTCAACTTAGAAGACGATGATGAAATGATGGGCTGGAGTATTGTGCTCGGAGCAAGCGCCGGGGTCAACACCTGGTCTGGCATACAGACCCTGCCTTTCACGGTGGACTATTTTGGCACTGGCTACACCGATTTCAAGGTGAGCTATCACGGGCTGCTCACCTTCAGCACGGCGACAGCCTTGCTCCCCTCGGCCAACGCGGCTCTGCCCACCGCCAACCTGCCAGACTTGACCCTCGCCGCTTTCTGGGATGAGTTTACCAACGATGCGCCCATGGGAAATGACGACGAGGTGGTCTCCAAGACCTTTGGTACCGCGCCCAATCGGCAGTTCTGGATCAAGTGGAGCAGCGTGGAGTACGGCAATCCCGCCGGAGCCAGCGATAGCTACTTTGCCATCGTCTTTGACGAGGCCAGCGGGGATATCTACTTGGTGGACATGGCTAGCGACAACGCCGCCAATAGCAGTGCAACGGTGGGCCTGCAAAATAGCGCTACCTGCGCCGCTGCCTATGGCGACCAAACCCAAGCCCTGGCAGGTAACGGCCTCGGCTACGCTGACAACGACTACTACCGCTTCACGGCCGAAACCCTGGCCGGGACCTACACCGTGGGTGGCGTCAATCCTGACTTCCAAACCCTGAGCAACGCGGCGGCAGCCTTGGGCTGCGGCATCGGCGGGGCCGTGCAGCTAGACTTGCGCGATGGCACTTACGGTGAGCAGGTGAGTTTTCCGGTCATTCCTGGCAGCAGTGCCACTGATACGGTGCTCATCCAGTCTGAAAGCAACGACAGCAGCGCTGTCACCATCACCTGGCCGCCTAGCCAAGGCGACAACTATACCCTCTACCTCAACGGCACGGATTATCTCACCCTGCGCGGCCTCACCTTGCAGCGCAGCGGCAGCGGCAGCAAGGCCGATGCGAGGGTGCTGTGGCTCGACAGTGACGCCGACTACAACCGCATCACGCACTGCCGCCTGATCGGCACCGATACTGCCTCCAACGAAGCCCGCGAGCTTATCTATACCTCCAATGGTGATGTGATCGACCTGGAAATCAGCCACAATCGCCTGCTCAACGGCGACGAGGCCATCTTCTTGCAGACGACCCCTACTTACAACAGCACGGGCGTGGTCATCCAGGACAATGTGTTGAGCGATCAATACTGGCGAGGCCTTCAGACCCAGTATCTAGTGGCTCCTACCATCGAGGGCAACCAGATCAGCACCTCCGCCACCCACGGCGACTACTGTGCCATACGGCTGCTGACTGGCGAAGATGCCTTTCAGATCGCGCGCAACCAGATTACTACCCCAGCCTATGGCCTTTATCTCCAAGTCAATACCCTCGTCGCGGCGGGCGAGCCGCAGGTGGCCAATAATTTCATTCGTAGCAGCGGCTCCACGCATAGCCCGCTGTTTCTTACCAACGCAGACAGTGTCAACCTCTATCACAACACGCTGGTGGGCAATGCTTTCCTCAATGGGGCGCTCGCAGTAGAGAACGGCGAAGGGTTGACCCTGCTCAACAACCTGCTGATCAACGAGAGCTTTGGCTATGCGCTGCAGTTGGGGGCCAATGTCGCCACGACCGTGCTCGACAACGCCGACTACAATGATCTCCTGACGGAAGGAGGGAACCTCTGCCAGCAAGCCAGCCTCGATTACGCCAGCCTCTGCGACTGGCAGACGGCCACTGGGCTGGATGGCAACTCCATCAGCAAGGCTCCATATTTTCAGACCGCAGGCAGCTACGATGCGGCTTCGCCCTTTTTGATGGCAGGTACGCCATTGCCTGAGGTGAGCAGCGACCTGCTAGGCAGCGCCCGCAACGGCAGCGCACCGAGCATGGGCGCTTTCGAAATTTTGGCCCCGACGGGCCCGGCCTTGGCGGGTACCTACGCGGTGGGCACCTGCGAAGATTTCGAGAATTTTTCGGAAGCGGCCCTGGCCCTGGCCACTTATGGTGTGAGCGACGAGGTGAATTTCGAAGTCAACCGCGGCACCTACACCGAGCAGGTGCGCTTGACCGGGGCCAATGGTGCATCGGGGGCCAATCCGGTCATTTTTCGGGCCCAAAGCGGCGATAGCGCCGACGTGCGGCTCACCTGGCCCGCTTCGGCAGTAGCTGCGGACAACTACACCTTGCAGATCGATGGCGTCGACCATTTGCAATTCGAAGCCCTCACGATACAGCGCAGTGGAATCGAGACCTACGGCACCGTGGTCGACCTCGCGGGCGATGCCGATAGCCTGACCTTCTCAGCCGTTTATCTAGTGGGAGGAGGCGGTAGCACCGTCGAGGCCAACGTGATGCAGGCCGACGGGCAAGACGTGGACAGCCTGACCATCGAAAATTGCCAGATTTCAGGCGGCGGTTATGGTCTCTATTTGGCGGGGCTTTCGACCGTAGATCCGCAGCAGGGGCATCGCATCGCCAACAACCAATTTTCGGAACACGCTCTGGGGGGCATCTACCTGGTAGCTCAGACGGCCAGTACGGTTGCGAGTAATCAGATTGCCCTGGACGCCTTGGGGGATGGCATCTTGCTGCAAAGCAGCA
>CAYVAP010000684.1:0-3074 GCA_964449365.1 uncultured Bacteroidia bacterium | reverse complement strand
AAAGATCGGGTCAAGCTCGGGACCGCGCTGCGCAACGTGGTGCCTACCATGCGCTTTGGTGGGGATGGACTGTCGCGCCGCACCATTGCCCAGACGGGCAACTCCTACACCACGACCCTGCAATTGTCTCCCGCAGATTACGAGATTCCAGCTACCTTGAGCATGGGCGGCTCGTATGATTTCTTCCTCAGCTCAGATATGACCCTCACGACGCTGGCCACCTTCATCTCCAACTCATACTTCTTCAATCAGGGAGGGGCTGGATTGGAATGGCGCTACAAGCGATTCGAGTCCCTGAGCGGTTCGTTCCTTTACGAAGAAGGCGTCTTCGGCGATCAGGTCGGTACCGATCGCTTCAGCTGGTTTACCGGATTTTCAGGGGGCGCAACCTTTCAAATTCCGTTTAATATTGGTAAATTCGACGCTAGTGGAAACCCAGACTTTTCCAAGTTCTCGCTAGATTTGAGCTACCGCACGATGAATCCATTCACGGGAACCTTCGTAATTGGGGCTCGTATAGACATCTAATCGGGAAAATCTTCCCATAGAGCAGGCTTAGCTTATGGCGCTGAGCCTGCTCTAATTAGATTCTTTGTACTACTTCAACCATTAATTGGGTTGGCTATCCAAGTCGACCCAGTTAATTTTTTTTACGATCCATTATACGTGGAACTAAACCGAAACCTGCTATGAGTGACGTGACTTATTTGACCAAAGAAGGGTATGACAAGCTCAGAAAAGAACTCAACGACCTCAAAACCAAAGGCCGAGCGGATATCGCCAAGCAAATCCAGAAAGCCCGCGAACTAGGCGACCTCAGCGAAAACGCTGAATATGACGCAGCTAAAGACGCGCAGGGATTGCTAGAGATGAAAATCGCTAAGCTGGAAGCTACGGTCTCTAATGCGCGTGTTCTCGACGAAACCGATATTGACTCGAGCAAGGCTTACATCCTCTCGACGGTAAAGCTCAAAAACCTTAAGCTCAATAAAGAGTTTACCTACACCTTGGTATCTGAAGAAGAGGCCGACCTGAAGAGAGGACGGATCTCTATCAAGTCGCCGGTCGGAAAAGCCATTTTGGGCAAAGCCGTTGGCGAGATCGCAGAAATCGAAGCCCCCGCAGGAAAAATGAAGTTTGAGATTTTGGATATCTCGCGTGGCTGATCGGCCATTCCCCAACCATCCACCCCTCAAGAAATGCCCGGCCATTGCCGGGCTTTTTTTATCTTAGCCTGCCAGGCTCTGCTGTCCACTTCAGAGCAGCACGATGCCTTTTTCGATTCATTTTTTCAATCATCACGCTGACATGGCTTCCATTTTTACCCAGATCGTGCAAGGCGACATTCCTGCCTACAAAGTAGCTGAGACGGAGGATCATCTCGCTTTTTTGGACATCCGGCCCATGGTCAAGGGCCACACCCTGGTGATTCCCAAGCAAGAGGTCGATTACCTGTTTGATCTGCCGCATGAGTTGTACCTGAGCCTACAGGTGTTCGCCAAAGAGGTCGCCCTGGCCCTGCAGGCCGCCGTGCCCTGTGAGCGCATCGCCACCGCTGTGGTGGGGCTAGAGGTGCCTCACGCGCACATCCACCTGATGCCCATCCGTCAGATGTCAGATTTTGGCTTTGGCAAGCCCCCGGTCGAGCTGTCGTCCGAAGAGATGAAGGCCCTGGCCGCCGACATTCGCAGCCATCTGCCCTGAGCGATGCGATGGCTGGCCGTCTCTTTTCTCCCTGACTGTGACGCTTTCGGTTGGTGGCAGTTTAGGGGTGGTTCACCCCCGTAGCCCTCTCAAGGGGGCCTTCAGACAGGGTTGAGCTTAGCTCAACCATAAAACAAATCCCCCGGGAGGGGGACAAAAGGGGTGAAGTGTCCCCATGTTTATGCTCTCAAGCCTTGACCATCCACTGTTTTGAAAAGGGGGCGGAGCAACCGATTTCGGCATAATCAGAAATTTTCAAACAGCCTCTCAGTCCGGATGTTTCTGAGACTCTGCTCCAATCATCTCTTGCGATACCATTATGGCTCCTTTCCGCATAGGCTACGGCTACGATACCCATCGGCTCGGTCCCGACCGTAAACTGATTTTGGGCGGAGTAGCAATCCCACATCATCAAGGGCTCATCGGCCACTCTGACGCTGATGTATTGTTGCACGCCATCACCGATGCCCTGCTAGGGGCTTTGGCCCTGCGTGATATTGGGTTTCACTTTCCCGACACGGATCCTCGCTACGCCGGGGCCGATAGTACCCTCTTTCTGCGGGAGGCTTATGCTCTCATCCGGGAGCGAGGCTACCGCCTGGGCAACCTCGACTGTACCCTCATCGCTGAAAAGCCCAAAATCAACCCCCACATCCCAGCGATGCAAGCGGTGATCGCGGGGCTGCTCGACTGTGATCCCTCTGATATCTCGCTCAAAGCGACCACCCACGAAAAAACCGACGCCGTGGGGCGGGAAGAGAGCATGATTGCTCACGCAGTGGTGCTGCTGATGAAGGAAGGATGAGGGGGAACTCGCCAGGCCGCGTCCCGACTGAAAACTAAGCAAAAAGCCCCAGCGGTAAACTGGGGCATGTGGTAAAAAAAGTAGTCTGGAGGCACCTAAAGGTGCATCCACTCCTTTTTGGTGGTCAGCTCTTCTTCCGACTCCTCGTAGTCGGGATCGGGTACACAGCAATCGACCGGGCATACGGCGGCACACTGAGGCTCTTCGTGAAATCCGATGCACTCCGTACATTTGTAGGGCGTGATATAATACACCTCATCGGAGACGGGGTCCTGCTCATCGTCAGCGTTGATCACTTGACCATCGCCAAGCTCGATATCTCCGCTGAGGCCAGTGCCGTCAGAAAATTTCCAGGGGACACCTGGCTCGTAGATCGCTGTATTGGGGCATTCCGGCTCGCATGCACCGCAGTTGATGCATTCGTCGGTGATCATAATTGCCATAGCTATAACGGTTATCAGTGCTTCTTCAAGTCGATGTATACAAAATTAAGTATACTAGTTGACTAACCAAACCGTCAGATTGATTGTTTTTTCCTGTATACCGGTATAGAATGGACGAATTC
>CAYVAP010000683.1:899-3075 GCA_964449365.1 uncultured Bacteroidia bacterium | reverse complement strand
CGCCTTCTAGGGGTACTTTCCAGATGTCGCCTTCGGCTGTGAAGACGAGGGTGTTGCCGTGGATATCGGGCTGCTGGTAGTAGCCTTCGAAGCCCTGGGCGAAGACTTGGGTGAGGCCGAACAAGAGGAAGCCGAGCAGGCTCAGACTGGCTTGGTACAGAAAAGTTTTGCGGTTCATATCAAGGATAAAAAACATAAATATGCAACAATGTTGCAAACATAACCGGATATTCCTTTCTTGCAATTGTGTTGCAAAAACAACCCTTCGCATGAAATCTCCGGCTCAATTTTTTTCCTGGCACTGGGATCTGGCGGGCTTTGTGGCCTCGGCCCTGTGCCGCCGTCCACTGCCTCGTCGATGCGGCCATCTACCTGAGTGGTGGACGGGCGCAGTTTGGCACCTTCGCGGTGTCTGATAGCTTGCCAGGGCTGTATGTGGTGCAGCGCTTCGACACCCGCGAGGCTTGGTCAGTGGCCCTCAAAATGGGAGTCAAGCCCGCCATCATTCCCCAAATGACTGCCCAAGCCGTGGCAGGCGAGCTGAGCCCCTGTGACCTCGACCGCCTCCAGGCCCACGAAGACGCCTTCACCCGGCGCCTGCTGCGCGAACTCCTGCCGCCAGCCTCTACGAGCTGTCGCCCCTGCCCACCTTCGCCTGGCCCGCGCCGGCGGGCACCATTTACCTTAAAACCGATGTATTGAACAAGGACCTGCCGCCTTGTGGGGAGTAGGGACAGGGTAAGTTGCGGTACAGGTACACAGGTATCGCTTAAGGGGGTAGCAGGAAACGCTCAATCTCTCCATGGTGCGTGGGAGAAGAGAAAGAGAAAAATGTTGTATATTACCTCGTATTACGAAAGTAACTGAAGTACCTATGCGCATCGTTTTATTCAACCATAAAGGAGGCGTCAGTAAAACCACAACCGCCTATCATCTTGGATGGATGCTGGCCCAAAGAGGGCATCGGGTGTTGCTGGTTGATGGTGATCCCCAATGCAACTTAACGGGCTTATTTTTAGGGGATTTATTTGAGGAGTATTATTCAAACGAGGATACTGCCCGGCAGAACCTCATGGACGGTGTACGACCCGCTTTCGACGCCCAACCGCAACCTATTTCGGCTGTAGACTGCTTTACACCTGAACAGAATAGAAATATTTTCCTTCTTCCCGGGCATCCAAACTTGTCAGAGTTTGAGCCGCAGCTAAGTTTTGCGTTGAACTCAAATAATGCGTTCTCGACGCTTCAAAACCTGCCCGGCGCATTTCACGCTCTACTAAGTCAGATTGAAAAGGAGTACAGCATTGGATACACGATTATTGACTTAAATCCGGGTATGAGCGCCATCAATCAAAACCTGTTTGTGAGTTCTGATGCATTCGTTTTGCCTACCAATCCAGACCCCTTCTCGTTGATGGCAATCAGGACGCTAAAAGATGTCTTACCTCGCTGGAAGAGAGTTGCCCAACAGATGGCTGAAACATTTTCGAACTCTTCTTATCCTTTTCCCAAAAAAGACATTCGCTTTGCGGGGCACCTTGTGCAAAGATTCAATATACGCAACGGGGTAGCCGCTAAGCCATAAAGAGCAAATATTGGCGATATCAACCAAGTAATTAGAGAAGAGTTAGTACCAAAATTAGCGCAAAGTGGAATGACCTTTTCCACAGATGAGTATCAAGCCATTGGGCTTATCCCGGATTACTGTTTGGCTGAGATTCCTGACTTCCAAAGCCTAATCCAAAAGTCGAATCAAGCTGGCGTGCCTGTATTTTCCTTAAGTGAGGTTCAAATCGGTTATTCTGGTGCTCCACTCGAACAACTCAAAACTAAGCGAAGTGAGTTTCTTCAGCTTTTTACGGGTATCGCAGAGAAAATCGAAAATTTGAACCGCAGTGAAGTCCGCGTTTAATCGATTCGAGGAGGGCATGGATCGAGTCGATCAGTTGTATGCTCTTTATATAAATTTGGTTAATCAGATCAACCTACCCCATGATCAGGCGGAGGACTTACTGCGAATGCAGGTGGTTTATGCGATATCCTGCCTGGATCGACTCATACACGATCTTGTTCTGGATGGTATGATTCAAATCTTTCAAGGACGAAAAGCTCCGACTGCCGCCTATGAGAATTTTCAGGTATCACTACAGCCAATGAACTCCATGAGTTCTACTTC
>CAYVAP010000683.1:0-889 GCA_964449365.1 uncultured Bacteroidia bacterium | reverse complement strand
GAGAATATTTTATCAGCTCACATCATCAACAAGCACAAATACCAATCCTTCCAGGAGCCTGGCAACATCAAAACGGCCCTCAACCTAATCTGGGCGGAGTCACATAAGTGGTAAAAAATCGCCACAGCAATGAATATGTCTGAGAATGACGTAAGGGTCACCTTGACCAACGTGGTGACCCGGCGCAACCAGATCGTACACGAGGCAGACATTGATCTCTTTTCCGAATCGCTCCAGCCGCTCGCCCATGCCAACACCCGCTACATGGTAGATTTTATTCGTAAGCTGGGCAAGGTCATTTTTGACTTGGTGAAATGAGATTTTCCTCTGGGTGAAATTGCTACGCCTTGGCCATTAGCTCATCTACCATCCGCAGATATTCCTGGTACTCCTCTACGTCGTAATGCAACGGAATGCCACGCGTAGGGACAGGGCATGCCCTGTCCCTGAAACAGCGCCAAGGCTGGCGTCCGGTGGGCTTGGGCCGGGGCTTTTTCTTCTGGCGGTGGTAGCTGATCTGCTCGACTGCCGGGGCGGGCGCTTGGCCCTCTGCTGCGCCTAGGTCCATCTCTGACTGAGCCGGATCGCTGGGAATGAAGCCCTCGCGCTTCTGCCCGAAGAGCTGCCGCTCGAACCAGGCGAGCCGTTGTTTTGATTGAGTCCATTGTCTAACTTTTGACCCAAAGGTCAGGCCGCCAGGCGGAAGGATAAAGATGGGGTTGGGCGAACGGATACACGAAAACGAGGGTACTTCCGTGCAGGTCGGGTTGCTGGTAGTAGCCTTCGAAGCCCTGGGCGAAGATCTGACTGGAACCAAGCCAAAGCAAAAGAAAACCGAGCAAGCCCAGGTTGGCTTGGTGCAGGAAGGTTTCGCGGTTCATGGGAGGGA
>CAYVAP010000682.1:0-3083 GCA_964449365.1 uncultured Bacteroidia bacterium | reverse complement strand
GGCTTTCAGGTGCTTATGATCCTGTGAATCTTGAAATTCTGTCTGAGTGGATGATATCCAGTAGTCTGGACTGTGAACTTTGAACTCGTTCCACTGGCCGCGCGACCGTGGTGAGCACGGTCTGAGACCCTTTTATGCGCCATCTACCACCAGGCGAAAGCCCTTACCATGCACATTTTCGATGTGCACCCGCGGGTCGGGCTTCAATCGCTTGCGCAGCTTGGAGATAAAAACATCCATGCTGCGGGCATTGAAATAGTTGTCCTCGCCCCAGAGAGTTTCCAAGGCTTCTTCGCGAGAGAGAAGGTCGTTTTTTCGGTGCAACAACAGACGGAGCAAATCTGCTTCTTTGGGCGAGAGCTTGTGCGTCTCCTCGTCGTGCTCGATGCTGTGCAGCCGATAGTTGAAGTGAAATTTGCCAAACTGAAACGACTCAGGCAACTCTCCCCCCTCGCTACGCTTGAGGATGGCTTGGACCCGCAGCAGCAATTCCTCCGAGTCGAAGGGCTTGGTGATGTAGTCATCTCCCCCAATGCGAAACCCTTCGATCACGTCCTCACGCATGCTGCGCGCCGTGAGAAAAATGATGGGTACATCGCTATTGATCTCGCGGATTTCCCGCGCCAGGGTGAACCCATCCTTGCGGGGCATCATCACGTCGAGGATACAGAGGTGAAAAGGCTCCGACAAAAAAACCTCCCGGCCTGCCTCTCCGTCTCGGCAAAGCGTTACCTGATAGCCTTCCATTTGCAGATAATCTTGGAGCACCATCCCAAAGTTGGCCTCGTCTTCGACCAAAAGAATTTTTTGCATGAGCGCGGCTTGCGGCTTAGGTATGTTGCCCTCAAATTTAGGCCATTCCCCTCACTGATGCCAGCCCTGGATCTCAGCGGCGGCCCCAAGCATTCAAAAAATACCTCCCCACGGGTGTAGGTCAACGTTCCTAAAGGCTGGTTTCCCCCCCGCAGCCCCCCAAGGGAGCCTCGTAGCGGTACTGAGCAACGCTCAGTAGGACCATCCATTCCCCCTGGAGGGGGACACAGGGAGTGAAGACTCTCCAAAGGGAAAACTGTCCTACCCCCTTCCCATCGTCAATCATTCCCACTAAAAGATGCCCGCCAAGGGCCCTCCTTTGGCCGCGAGCTCATCCACCCGCTTGGTCACGGCGGGGTCTTCTACCAGCGGGGGGGCATGATGCGGCTTGATGCGCGCGTCGATGATGAGCGAGCCATGGCAGCCCCAGTGCTTGTGATCGATAAAACTATCGATGCCGTAGAGGTCATGCGAAGTGTTGGAGCGGGTGAAGGTCACCCAGAGAAAATTGTTGAGGGTGGCGGCGGTAAAGGCGCTATCATCCACCAGCAAAAGCAAAGGAAACCCTTTGAGCATAGCCTTGTAAGGCTTGAGCTGCTCGGCCAATCGCTCAGCCTGGGCCTCGCCGCTTTCATCGTTGGCAAAAGCTGGCCCCTCGATAGCCAGGATACCGGGGCGCACCACCCGAGGTGCTTTGAAGCCCGTAGGCAAGTCCAGCTCACCGGGCACCTCCCTATGCAATTCCCGAATAGGCTCCCCGGCAGCAGCCATCACCACCTTGGAGCCTTGGTTGAGGCCCGTGCCCGAGTAGTCGAGCGTATCCATGGTGGTGCGAGTCTGGAAATGCAGGTCGCGGGTGAGGTCGATACGGCTGAGCAGGTGATCGAGGAAGGCTGGCATGTCGTGCAGGCGCAAGCGCGGCGCATCCTCCTTAGCGGTGATGAGCAGATACTTAGCCAAGGAAGCCTGCCCAAAGCCCAGCACGGCATTGGCCACGGTGAGCAATTCCTGCGGATAACGCTCGCGATAGGGCATGTACCGCTCCGACCCGATGGCCAGCAGCAGCGGATGCACCCCGGCGGCATCTACGGCGCGCATCTCGTGCAGGCCCGGCACCGACACCGGCACCATGGGGCCGGTCACCTCGTGGATCAAGCCCCCAAAGGTTGTGTCTTCCTGCGGGGGGCGGCCCACCGCCGTAAAGGGCCAGATCGCGTTGCGGCGGTGATATACCGTGTCGACTTGCATCACGGGAAAGGCGTGTTGCAGGCTGTAGTAGCCCAGGTGATCTCCGAAGGGCCCCTCGGGCTTGGTCGCCTGTGGGTCGATGGTACCCGTGATCACAAAGTCGGCGTCGGCGTTGATGAAGTGCCCCCGCGCATCGCGGGTATGGCGAAAATTGCGCCCGGCAAACATCCCGGCGAACATCAGCTCGCTCAGCCCCTCGGGAAGGGGCATCACTGCGGCGAAGGTGTGCGCCGGAGGCCCTCCCACAAAGATGCTCACCTTGAGCTTTTCGCCGCGCTGCGCGGCCTTGCTGTGATGCACCCCAATGCCGCGATGGATCTGATAGTGCAAGCCCATCTCCCGATTGGGTACGAAGTCATTGCCCATCAATTGCACTCGGTACATGCCCACGTTGGTTTTCATGGGGCCGGGCTTGTCGGGGTCTTCGGTGCATACCTGCGGCAGCAGCACGTAGGGGCCGCCGTCCATGGGCCAGGACTTGATGAGCGGCAGTTGATCGATGGTGGTCTGGCTCGCCATGACCGGCGCTTTGCCCCAGGCGGGCAACGGCAGAGCGTGTAACCCTGCCGCTGGCAGGCGAAAGAAATGGGCGGGGTTTTTGAGAGCGGTGGCGGGATCGGCTTTCAGTTGCACCGCGGCCTGTACCTGGCGCAGGGTGCTACGAAAAATAAAGCGCGCCCGGTCCATGGTGCCAAAAAGATTGCATACCGCCGGGAAAGGGCTGCCTTTGACTTGCTCGAAATAGATGGCTGGCCCGCCCGCCGCGTAGACTCGGCGCTGGATCTCGGCCATTTCCAGGTGAGGATCTATGGCTTCACGTACGCGAACGAGGTGGCCGTTTCGCTCCAGGTCGTGTACGCATTCCAACATACTGCGATAGCGCATGAAAATAGGGTTGTGAAGGGTAAAAGGCCCATCGGTGCTTTGGTATCATTTTTTGCCTACGTGAGCGATCCATACAACTTCTAAAAAAGAGAAGGGTTTGCGGCAAACTGCGGATATCTTTTGCGTAAGCCAATAGT
>CAYVAP010000681.1:0-3087 GCA_964449365.1 uncultured Bacteroidia bacterium | reverse complement strand
GGCTCACTCAGTGGCCGCCCAAGCGGCTAAATTTACTTTCAACCTTGAACTTTCACCCTTGAACTTTCACCCGCGAAACTAATGACTAGTACTTTTTGGCCAATTCCCGCGCCTCTGTTGCCCATTTGCGCAGGTTTTGGACCCTAGTTTCGGGGTTGGGGTGAGTAGACAAAAACTCAGGCGGCGAAGCTCCAGCCTTGGCTTGCATACGCTGCCAGAAGGGGGCGGCGGCGTTTACGTCATACCCAGCAATGGCCATCAGATACAGGCCGATACGGTCGGCTTCGGATTCGTGCGCGCGGCTGTAGGGCAGTAGTACCCCATACTGCGCTCCCAGGCCGGCGGCGGTCATGATCATTTGGCGGCCTTGCTCGCGTTTTTGCTGCTGCTCGGCTGACTCGGCGGAGGCAGAGCGCACCGCCAAGGCTGCATCGACGATGCCGAGGGCACCACTCACGCCGTATTGCTGCGACATGCGCTCGTTGCCATGGTGGGCCAGGGCGTGCGCAATCTCATGCCCCATCACCACCGCCAAGCCATCGCGGTCTTGGCAGACAGGGAGGATCCCAGTAAAAATCACCACCTTGCCTCCAGGCATACAAAAAGCGTTGATGTTGGGATCATTGACCACGTTAAATTCCCAGTCGAATTGGGCGAGTTGATCTTGCAAGCCTTCGGCCCGGTAATATTTGTTCACCGCCGCGACCAGATCGCTGCCGACTTCCCGCACCATTTGTACCTTCTGGCCTGATCGCTCAGGGGGATTTTCTTGCAAAAAGGCATCGTACTGCTGCTCGCTCAAAGCATTGACCTGGGAAACAGGTATCAGGCGCGCCTGTCGACGCTGGGTAAAAGGCACCTTGGCGCATGCGATCAAAAGCATGATCACGATGAGAGGGGCGATCCAATAGCGGTGAAGGGACTTCATTTGCTCAATATTTGGGGGTGTAAGGTGATAAAAGCGAATATTGGTTCGGCGAAATTTACCTTCCAATGTTTTGTAGACGGTCCTGCTCTTCCTAAGTCTCGCTCACGGCGAGTAAATTAGCTTTGGGGGACGCCCTACCCAAGCAGATTATCTGAAGTTCTGCTTCATGTGGCTAGTTTCCCCCAAAAAAATTCGTAACTTCCCTTAAACCCAGGGCGTACAGCTTAAGCTACTCTCCCTCTGGTCCTGTTTTTTTAAATTCACTGATAATCAACGATTCGCTGGGGAGCTGTTTGCCCCGTTTTCCTTTATGATCGATTCATCAATTCAGCCATTGCCCCAAAGCGGGGAGCGCGCCATCCTGGTGGGCGTTTGCTCGCGAGATATGCAGTTTGAACAAGCCAAAGAATATTTGGATGAATTGGCTTTTTTGCTCGAATCGGCTGGTGGCAAGCCGGTACGCAGCTTCATCCAAAATCTCGATCAGCCTGTCAATGCCACCTACGTAGGCCGCGGCAAGCTCGAGGCGATCAAGCAAGCCATCGAGGAAGCCGAGGCCGATATGGTAGTTTTTGACGATGACCTGTCGCCTTCGCAGATTCGCAACATCGACAAAGCCCTGGATGTGAAAGTATTGGATCGCTCTTCCTTGATTTTGCACATCTTTTCTGAGCGGGCCCAAACTGCCCAAGCTCGCACCCAGGTGGACCTGGCGCAGTATCAGTACCTGCTGCCTCGTTTGGCAGGTATGTGGACGCACCTTTCGCGTCAGCGCGGGGGGATCGGCCTCAAGGGTGCGGGTGAGAAGGAGATCGAGACCGACCGCCGCATCATTCGCCAGCGCATCTCGCAGCTCAAAAAGCAACTGGGCAAAATCGATCAGCAGGATGCCACCCGCCGTAAAAATCGCTCGCAGTTCGTGCGCGTAGCCTTGGTAGGCTACACCAACGTGGGCAAATCCACGATCATGAACCTCATCTCCAAGACCGAGGTGCTGGCCGAAAACAAGCTCTTTGCCACCCTCGATACCACGGTGCGCAAGGTGGCCCTGATGGACATTTCTTTTTTGCTCTCAGACACGGTAGGGTTTATCCGCAAACTACCTCACCACCTGATCGAGTCGTTCAAGAGTACCCTAGCCGAGTCGCAGGAGTCCGATATCTTGATTCACGTCGTGGACGTGTCCCATCCTCAATACGAAGCCCAAATGCGCAACGTGGAAGAAACCCTGCGCAGCCTCGACATCACGGGTAAGCAGGTGCTGACGGTTTTCAACAAGGTCGACTTGCTAGAGCCCGAGCAGCGCGAGCAGATGATGCAGCACTGGTTGCTGCACGAACACGCGCCTGCAGTGGCCATCTCCGCAGGCACGGGCTACAATCTCGAAGCCTTGCGCAGCAAATTGGTCGACCTACTGGTCGAAGGCTACAATCGCAAAGCCCACAATGGCCACCTGCATCCGATGCTCAATCAGTATCAGTATCACCTGATGGAGGAGGGTTGAGCGTTCGAAGTTCAAAACCACGAACTGCGAACTACAAACCAAAAAACCAAAAGTAACCATGAGTGAAGTCGTCAATCGCATTGCCAATAGTCCCATCGTTACCTTCAAGTTGGAAGAATATGCGCCCCAAGGCGAGCGTGTGCTGCTAGACATCAAAGATCGCCTCTTTCAGGGGATGATTTTGCGGGAGCGCGATTTTCGGGCTTGGGTCAAAGAGCACGACTGGTCGCAGTACGCAGGCAAGCACGTCGCCCTGACCTGCTCTGCGGATGCCATCGTGCAGGTATGGGCCTACATGCTGCTGGAGAGTAAGTTGCACCCCCACGCCGAGACGGTGGTTTTTGGCACCCTCGCAGACCTAGAGCAGCGCTTGTGGCTGCAAGCCCTCGATACCATCGATTTTTCGGAATTTGCCGATCGCCCGGTGGTGGTCAAAGGGTGCAGTGAGATCGAAGTGCCTACTGGCATTTACGTAGAGGCTACCCGCCGCCTGATGCCTCACGCCAAGAAGATCAGCTACGGCGAGCCTTGCTCGACGGTGCCGATTTGGAAAAAATAGGTGAGGGCCCTTGGCTGCTGCCGCAGCCACTGAGCAGAACAATACTTCAAAGTGGTTGAATGGTAGAGTGGTTGATTTATTGAATGGCCTTGTTAT
>CAYVAP010000680.1:0-3090 GCA_964449365.1 uncultured Bacteroidia bacterium | reverse complement strand
TCCTATATGAACGGTCAGGGGAATAGGGTATAAGGTGTAAGGTGTAAGGTATAAGGTATAAGGGTGTCAGGTACAGCGTTTACCTACCGTTCGTATTGACTCACATACTACTGGACATGAGCCTTTGGTGCGCTCGTTTTTGGACAAGATTGACAAGATGGGACAAGATGGCTTTCAGGTGCTTATGATCCTGTGAATCCTGAAATCCTGTTTAAATCGATCGATGATCTCCAGTAGCCTGATTGGCTCACTCCGTGGCCGCGCCCAGCGGCTATCTTTGCTTTCAATTACGAATTACGAATTACGAATGCGAAGCACTAGGTATGAGGGTATAGGTCGCGCTAGCGGCCGATTTTACTACAAACTGCGAACTGCGAATTACCCACCACAAACTACTCCCCCTTGCGACGCTTTGCCATCGGAGACGTACACGGCTGCCTGCTTACCCTGCAAACCTTACTGGAGGATCGGCTAAAGATATCACCCAATGATGAGGTGTTTCTGTTAGGCGATATGATCAGCCGTGGACCGCATAGCGCCGCTACCCTGGAATACATACTCAACCAGCGGGCGGATGGCTTTCGGTTGCGCTGCTTGCGCGGCAATCACGAGGAAATGTTTCTGCAAGCTTTCCGTCGCGGGCCGGCATTTCTGGAGGACTACCTGGGCCATTACCGCAGCCTCGACCTGATGGGCGAGGGGCTATTCGACTACCTTGATTTCTGCGACTCGCTGCCGACCTTCCTCACCACCGAAGACTTCGTGCTGGTTCACGCTGGGCTGGATCTGACCCGCGACTTGCCCCTGGCCGACCGGGACTCCCACCTAGGGGGATTTGTGGATTTGGGCGAAAATGAATTATTTCAAGGGCGCAGAGTATTGCACGGCCACGCGGTGCGGCGCTTGAGTGCCATCCGTGGGGCGGCAGCGGATCGGGCGGCGGTGATCGGCCTGGACAATGGCTGCGTGTTTGCCGACCGAGCGGAGGGCTATGAGCATCGGGGCAATCTCTGTGCCTTGAATTTGGATTCGTTTGAGCTAATCGTACAACCGAATGTGGAAGATGTTTGACGTTGGTGCTTCACGCGGAAGGGTTTCTCGCGGTGGCGCGGGGGGGCGGAGCAGTCGCCAGGAAATGGTACGCAGAGGCGCAGAGACGCGGAGCTTATTTCTGGCTAAGGGCCGACTCGGCTCTCATCGGGTTTCTCGCGGTGGCGCGGGGACGCGGAGCAGTCGCCAGGAAATGGTACGCAGAGGCGCAGAGACGCGGAGCTTTTTTCCGGCTAAGGGCCGACTCGGCTCTCATCGGGTTTCTCGCGGTGGCGCGGGGACGCGGAGCAGTCGCCAGGAAATGGTACGCAGAGGCGCAGAGACGCGGAGCTTTTTTCCGGCTAAGGGCCGACTCGGCTCTCATCGGGTTTCTCGCGGTGGCGCGGGGACGCGGAGCAGTCGCGGTGATTGGGAGCCACGTAGCGCGGAATGGCGTTCCCTCAACATCAAACCGCTCATTTTTCAATCGGCTTTCTATCTGCTAGCCTTTGCCCTCCTCAGCTGCGGAGGCAGCGAGCAGACCACTTCTACCCCCGACTTACCGCAGACGGTCACTTTCGCCGAGCACATTGCGCCCATCGTGCATGCCAATTGCATGCCCTGCCACCGACCGGGGAGTGCAGGGCCGTTCAACCTGATCACCTACCAAGACGTGAGCAAGCGGGCCAAAATGGTGGCCCACGTTACCTCCACGCGCTACATGCCGCCCTGGCCGGCCGATCCTACCTACCGCCATTTCGCCAATGAAAAATGGCTCACCCAGCGGCAAATCGACCTCATCCGAGCTTGGTACGAGCAGGGCGCGCCCAAAGGAGACGCGAGCTTAGCCCCTACCCCACCCGATTATCCTGATAGCTCAGATCTCGGACAGCCCGATCTGGTGCTGAAAATGAATGAAGCCTTGCCGATCCAGGGCAACAATCGCGACCGCTTCCTGTTCATGAAGATTCCCTACGAAATCCCGCAGGATACCTTCATCCGGGCCATCGAGTTCATTCCTGGCAACCGCAAGGCGGTGCATCACATGAATGGCCACCTGATCAGCTACGCGCCCGGCCAAAAGGCCGATATAACAGAAGGCGAGTGGGTGGTCAACCGCGAAGAGGTGCCCGTAGAAGAGGCATATCCGCGCCTAGGGCTGCTCAACGATGATGGCACCTACCCAACCCTGACGCCGCTGGTGTGCAATTACCTCCCCGGCGTGGAGCCTGCGGTGTACCCACCCGGTGTGGGCGGCTATCGTATGAAAGCCAAGGGGGCCATTTTGCTCAACGACCTACACTACGGCCCTACCCCGATCGATACCTTTGACCAGTCGCGCTTCAATATTTTCTTTGCCAAACGCCCCCCAGAACGGCCCACCATGGAGATTCAGTTGGGCACCCTGGGCATCTCCGACATCGTGCCGCCCCTGGTGATCCCGCCCGACACGGTGATGACCTTTCGCACCCGCGCTCAGATCAAACAGGACATTTCGCTGCTGACCGTGAATCCGCACATGCATCTGCTAGGCAAGCGCTTCAAAGCCTGGGCCATCCCGCCGCAGGGCGATACCATCCCGCTGGTTCACCTTCCGGATTGGGACTTTCGCTGGCAGTATTTTTACACCTTCGAACAAATGATCCACCTGCCCGCTGGTAGCCGCATCGAGGTGGAGGCCACCTACGACAACACGGTGGACAACCCCAACAACCCCTTTTTTCCACCGCAAACGGTAGCCGAGCGCAACGGCTCCATGCGCACCACCGATGAGATGCTGCAATTCATCATCACCTACGTGCCCTATCGCCCCGGCGACGAGCAGCGATCATTGGCCCCCGATTGGCAGCCGGGCATGCCCCTGCCCTCGCACTGATGCCTTGCCGCTCCACCCAACATGATCCAACTTGCCGACTCACCAATCACCACCGAGATGAAGCATCTGCTAATTTTGGGCGCGGGGCGCTCGACCACCATTCTGATCGATCATTTACTCGCCTGCTGCACGCGCGAGGGCTGGACCCTCACCCCGGGGGATCTCTCAGCCCAAGCGGCGGAAGC
>CAYVAP010000679.1:0-3094 GCA_964449365.1 uncultured Bacteroidia bacterium | reverse complement strand
AGGTCTTGAAGGTCTGCTCGGCGTAGTCGGCCAATTCGGCGTAGGCCGATTTTTGCAGCAAAATCGACACCACCGTCTTGATCACCAGGTTGCGCCCGGCGGTGGAGTTGAATACTTCTTCGTGCTCCTCTAGCTGCTGCTGATTGGCTTCGAGGGTTTCGATCACGTTGGTCGAGCGATTGGGGCGGGCATAGTTGCGGCGCGAGAGCTCCGAGCTCAGCATGCCCAGGCTTTCGCGGTTGGCGCGTAGCACTTCGAGTTTGTCGCGGTTGGCTTTGCGCCGCTCGATCACGGCGGCAATGTCTACCTCACAGTGCTGGGCCAGTTGCACCATGTGATCGTACACGATCTCCAACACGTTGAACTGCTCCTGGGCACGAGCCGCTTTTTCGGCTTTTTTTAGGTTGTAAAAAGCCTCGCGATGCAAGCCCCGCTCGGTCATCAGCAAGGCCAACTGGATATAGCTATAGGCCTCGATTGCGTTTTTGTAATTGAAATGGTAAAAAAGCAAGCTCTTCTCCAAGCTGCTGAGCAGCTTGTTGCGCAGGCGATAATAGCTGTTTTTGCTCCGGCTGCTCACCTGCCCGTAGAGTTGTGCGATGACTTGGTCCTCACGATTTTTGAAATCGCCGGTTCGAATTTCATCGAAGAGCACCAGCATCTTTTTCTCCTCATCAGCCTTGAAGCGATTGGATAAGATCTTGAAGCGACGGACTTCATCGCTGCTCAGGTGTTCGATGGTGCGTTCTAAAATGTCCACAGACTAAGATACGGACCACGAGCAGAACAAACAAGGTGTCGAGGGAGAGACCTTGGTGATGAAATAAAGCAGGGCCGAGCGTTACCGCCCGGCCCTGATCAAGGTTTGAGCACTATCTTGCTCAGCGAGAGACGATTACTACCCGACGGGTCAGGTGCCCTTCGGCAGCTCGCAAGCGCAGAAGATAAACGCCTTCGCTGAGGCGATCGCTGCGGTCGAGGGTATGCGTATCGCCGTCTTGCACCTGTCCGAGGATCTGCTGATACACCACTTTGCCGCGGGCATCTATCAGTTGCAGGGATACATCGGTCAATGGCTCGCCGACAAAACGCAGCGAAAAGCGCCCAGCGTTGGGGTTGGGTTGCAAATACATCTCGGTCTGAGCCCACCCCTCGCGCAGCGAGGTCGCAATGGATAGCTCCTGGGTGATGGTGTCGCTACCACATTCATTCTCCACGATCAGGGTGATGGTGTAGGTGCCGGCTGAGGGGTAAAAGTAGCTCGGGTTTTCGTCGGTGGAGGTAACTCCGTCGCCGAAGTCCCAGAAGTAGCTATCCGCGTCGCTGCTGCCACTGCTGTTGAAGTCTGCCTGCGCACCGTTGAGGGTAAAGCTGAAGTCAGCCGTGGGGAGATCGCCCAGTACCTCTACCGTGAGGGTGTCGGTGCTGCGTCTACAGCCTTCTTCATCCGTTACCGTCAGGGTGTAAGCACCGGCGGGCAGGTTGGTCAGGTTGGCGGTAGAGTCGCCGGTATTCCAGGTGTAGCTGAGGGTACCTGCGCCCCCCGTAGCAGAAATCTGGATGGCCCCCAGGCTATCGCCCGGACAAGCATTGTCAAAAATCGAATCGACGCTGAGCGCGATCTCGGGGAAAACCTCCACCGTGATCGAGTCGCTACCGGCGCAGCCAATGCTGGTGATAATGTCGACCAGGTATTGTCCGCCGCTGCTCACGGTGATGCTTTGCGTGGTATCACCGGTGCCCCACAGGTAGCTTCCGCCTGAGAGCGGTACGTCTAGCGTGATCGAATCGTCGCTACAAATGCCCACCGTATCGGCGGTGAAGAGCGGCGGTACGCCTACCGTTACCATCACGGTATCATAGCCAGGGCAGGGGGTGGGCACGAAGCGGTAGGCCACGCTATCCTGGTTGAAGGCCTCATCATTGGTGCTATCGGTGGTAGCAAAGCCCAGGGTGCCGTCGGCATTTTCCAGGCCTTGGGTCATGCCACCGAAGGCATCAGGTTCGATCTCGGTCACGTGGATTTCGATCACATCGGTGCTCTCGTACAGGATGGTTTGTACCGTTACCTCTGCGCCCGAGCTGCCAAAGTGCGGCACCTCCGTGAAGGTAATGGCCAGCATGCGATCGGGGGCCGTGCCCATCAGCTCGTAGGTGACCGTGCCACCCGCATTGGGGTTGAGGTCATCCCAGGCAAAGGCCACCAGGTTGTTGGGGGCAAAGGGATCAGGTAGCGTCTGGTTGCCCAGCGCAGTAGAGCTTTCCCCAAAGGAAAGGAAGCCATTGGACCCCACGCTTACCTCCTGGAAAAACTCGCCGAAGAAGTTGAAATCAAACCCGATGGGGATGGTCTCGGCGTCGTCATCGAAGAGGGTCATTACCGTGGCATTGGCCCCTACCGGCTGAGGCGCAAACGGAATCTCGGCCAGGCCGTAGGGTCGATCATAGCTGTAGGTGATCATCGCCGTATTGCCATCGCCGATGAGGGAAGGATTGATCGCTCCGGTGGCACTGTCGACGATTCCTAGCCCTTCCCAGAGCCCACCGTCATAGGTAGCATTGGTCATCAGGGTATCATCGACGGCGCAGTAGGCCGAATCAATGCCCGAAGAAACCTGAGCGGGCGCATAGGTGCGCAAGCGTTGGGTGAGGGTATCATTGGCCGCTTGCGGATCGCCCAGATCCGTCCACATGCTGAGGGTGTAGGTGGTATCCAGGGTCGATAGGTCTGCGGGGGTAGCAAAGGTAAAGGGTACCAACGAGCCAGGGGGCACATTGGCCCCGGCCGGTACAGCCAGGGTGTCAGGAATGATGGTCGCTCCGCCATCGAGGCTGTAGGCCAGTGGGATTGCCACCGGCCCAAAGACCGTATCGGTCCCTAGGTGGGTAAACTCTATCGAGATAGAATCGATCCCAGTGAGATCACAGCCAGAATTAGGGGCTAGCAAGCTGGTTACCCCCACGTCGATGGGGAATAAGTTGGCAAGCTGTATGTTATCGAGGTGAGCATCGATATCACCACCTGCATCGTTGCTGTTGGCAAAAAACGCCAGGTATACTCCCTGCCCGGCATAAGGAGAAAGGTCTACCTCAC
>CAYVAP010000678.1:0-3097 GCA_964449365.1 uncultured Bacteroidia bacterium | reverse complement strand
TCACCTGACTGGATGGTATCTGCCCTCAGTTGGAACCAGGAGAAAGGATTTCGCCTCGGTACCGAAATCGACCAACTCATTCAAGACCTTGAGTTCTACAACTACGGGAAGACCAAGCGCGAACTGATTCTGCAATGCATCACCCAATCTTTCGGGAAACCCTACTTCGACCAGGCCGCTCAAATCGAGACCCTGGCCAAGCGCCAAGACTTCGTTACGGTTACGCGCAAAGCGATTGGCAACATCAAACGCGCAGTGGATTTCCTCTTTACAGAACTTGGGGTAGTTGACATCAAACTATTGCCTTATAACAGCCAACTGATTTTCATCACTGACTTTTTTCATCAGACCACCCATCCATCCGAAGCACAGTTAGCAACCCTCAAGCGCTGGTTTTGGACCACTACCTACGCTGGCTACTTTACCATTTACTCTCTGAGCCGTCAACGCGCTGCCTATGAGCAATTTCATGCCTACTTGCAGGGCGAGGTCGATGATCCTATATACAACGATCAGCCCAGTAGCCCTTTTAACGTGAGCGAATTTCCCGGTAAAATCTACTTCGGGTCCGTCAGGGCCAAAGCCCTGGTGTTGCTTCTGCTTCGCGAAGCATATCCTGATCGGCCGCTAGCCGCTGACCAAGTTCGAAGCATGGAGGTTGCCCCCCTATTTGCTGACATACGAGACGATAAGGGGAATTTCTTGCCGGAAGGCAGCATCGCCCGGCTACACTTCACCAAAGATGACCCACTCTTGCCTACCATCAAGCAACGAGACATGTCATTTCTGCTCAAGGATTACGACCACGGCTACCGCCGCCTTTTCCTGACGCCTGAGATGGCTCAACAGTTTCGCGCCCAACCAGACGATGAGGGGGGAAGACGCCGTATCTTGCAGCAGCGGCGGGAGCTTATCATGCAAAGCGAAAAGCATCTGACTGAAAAGCTAACACTGAAGTACCAAGGGTGATATCATTTCGGCCCGTTTGTGATCAGCACTGCGTACAAGAACCAATTTAATCCCTAAACACCCAGGAGCCTAAAGCACTAGGATAAAAATCGGCAGACCTCGCAGGGTTGCAAGCCTGCGAGGTCTGCTCCTCATGCCGTCTGCGCGGCGGCGACCTTTTCCAGCCCCAACTCCTCGATGCTCTGCTTGCGCATCTCCACCTTGCGGATCTTGCCCGTCACCGTCATAGGAAAGCTATCGGTGAACTTGAGGTAGCGCGGCACCTTGAAATGCGAGATTTGCCCTTCGCAAAAGGCCTTGATCTCCGCTTCGGTGAGGGTCTGCCCCTCCTTGAGCTTGATCCAGGCCATGATCTCCTCGCCGTACTTCTCGTCGGGCACCCCGATCACCTGCACATCGCTGATGGCTGGGTGGGTATAGAGAAACTCCTCGATCTCGCGGGGATAGACGTTCTCGCCGCCGCGAATGATCATATCCTTGATGCGGCCCACGATATTGACGTAGCCATCCTCGTCGATGCTGGCCAGGTCGCCGGTATGCATCCAGCGGGCCGCGTCGATGGCCTCGGCGGTGCGCTCGGGGTCGTTCCAATAGCCCAGCATCACGCTGTAGCCCCGGGTACAAAGCTCGCCCGGCTCGCCGATGGGCTGCACCTGCTCCGACTCCGGATCAATGATCTTGACCTCCAGGTGCGGGTGAATCTGTCCCACGGTGCTCACCTGCTTTTCCAGCGGAGCTCCGATGCGGGTTTGGGTGCTCACCGGGCTGGTCTCAGTCATGCCGTAGGCGATCTGCACCTCCTCCATGTGCATCAGCGACTGCACCTTCTTCATCACCTCCACCGGGCAGGGCGACCCCGCCATGATGCCCGTGCGCAGGCTGCGCAGGTCGTAGTGATGAAAGTGGGGATGCTCCAGCTCGGCGATGAACATGGTCGGTACGCCATAAATCGCGGTGGCTTGGTCCTCCTGCGCGGCTTTGAGCACTGCCTCCGGCTCGAAGCCCTCGCTGGGGTAGATCATGGTAGCCCCATGGGTCATGCAGCCCAGGTTGCCCATCACCATGCCAAAGCAGTGATACAATGGCACCGGAATGATGAGCCGATCCTGGTCGGTGAAGTTCATGCATTCGGTGACGAAGTAGCCGTTGTTGAGGATGTTGTGATGGCTCAGGGTCGCGCCCTTAGGATAGCCCGTGGTGCCCGAAGTGTACTGGATGTTGATCGGCTCGTCGAAGGCGAGCTGCGCCTGCCGCGATTCCAGATCCATGGGATGAATCTTCTCTGATAGCTCCATCAGTTGCCCCCATGACATCATGCCCGGCGAGGGCTCCGCGTGCAGGCGAATGATGGTGCGTAGCTGAGGTACCTGCTCGGCGTGTAGCTCGCCGGGCTTGCAGCCGTGCAGCTCGGGGGCCAACTCGTAGAGCATCTCGGTGTAGTGCGAGGTCTTGAACTGATCGGCTGTGACCAGCATACGGCAGCCCGACTGGTTGAGGGCATACTTCAGCTCGTGCAGGCGGTAGCTAGGGTTGATGTTGACCAGGATGGCCCCGAGCTTAGCGGTAGCAAACTGGGTCACGGTCCATTCGTAGCGATTGGGAGCCCAAATGCCGATGCGATCGCCCTTTTGCAGGCCCAGGTGCATCAGGGCTCGGGCGCAGGCATCGACTTGCAGCTTGAGGTCGTGGTAGCTCCATCGGATATCCTGATGGGAGACGATCAGGGCGTCGTTTTGGGGGTACTTGGCCGCGATGCGGTCAAACATCTCGCCGATGGTCAGCCCCAGTAGGGGCGTGTTGCTCGTGCCACTGAGATAGCTGAGTTTTTGCATAGTAGAGGTAGTTCGTAGTGGGGCGTTTGCAGTTTGTTAGAAGAAACGCATGCAAACCCCATCATTTGTTATGATTCCTTGCCAGAAGATATCGGATTTTTGGGAAAAATCCTTTTCTAAAAAGGAAATTTCTCCCCAATCGAGGCTCACCTATATGAACGGTCAGGGGTATAAGGGAATAAGGTATAAGGGAAATAAGGTATAAGGGAAATAAGGTATAAGGGCATCAGGCACTTTGGTCAGCCCCCCACATATTGGCTCACTCAGTGGCCGCCCAGGCGGCTAAATTTACTTTC
>CAYVAP010000677.1:0-3098 GCA_964449365.1 uncultured Bacteroidia bacterium | reverse complement strand
GAAGAATTCGACGTTTTGTCTGCCTACCACTCGATCTATGGCCTGCAAGAAAAGACCAAGCTCAAGCCTGAGCAATTTGAGCGCATGACCCAGATGGCTACCACCATCAATGAAGATTATCCCATCTACGATAAAACCTTTGGCGATTTTTTTGGCTTCAAGCAGCCTACCGGTGGATCGCTCACTAGCCACGAGCGGCTGAGCGCCTACCTAGAATTTTACCAGCACGTCCGTCGGGTGTACGAGCAAATCATCGAGGACAACCTGGCTGAGGATCTTCTGAAAGTTTTCAAGATCAAATTTTGCTCCACTGGCCAGGAGATTGGCTCCACTAAGCGCCTGGACTTCCTGGCGCGCAGCGCCGGTGAGCTAGAGGCCAAGGGGACGCTGGTGTAGCTCTTTTGATTTGAACCAGCTCCAACTTATCTTTCGTTGTGCCAAATGCGCTAAGTGCGCCAAAATAGAGGAGTCGTATTGGCACGAGTCCACGCCCTCGTGATGGGAGATAAGGTGGTTTGAGAGTCGTTGCGACGGGAAAACATGATATTATGGGTCTATATTTGATATTGCCCCCAAATCGTTGCAACTTTGCACCGCCTGGTGATCCCGGGCAGAAAGGAGATCTAAATGCATGACAGAAGAAACTGACAACAAAGTAGTTGACGAACAAGTAGCCCCTCAATCTGAGGAGCAGAATGCTGCTCAAGGCAGCAATGATGCGCCCCAGGTGGACACCGATCAGAGTGCCCAGCTTCAGGCGCTGGAGGTCATGGACCAGGCTGAACCACAGGCCGAGGTTCCCCAGGAAGTACCTGAACCCAAGCACTACAACACCGAGGAGGAACTCGATGATGAGGACTGGTGGAAAGACGAGGACGATTACACGGAGAAAGAACGCAAGGAACTGGAGAAGATGTACACCAGCACCCTGCGCGAATTCAACGAAAATGAAATCGTTCACGCGACCATCGTTGGGGTTGGTGAAAAGGAAGTGTTGCTCAACATCGGTTTTAAGTCCGAAGGGATCGTCCCCGTTTCGGAATTCCGAGATTTGGAGGAGGTCACCATTGGTACCGACGTAGAGGTATTCATCGAGAGTGTCGAAGACCAAAGCGGTCAGCTCATTCTCTCGCGCAAGCGTGCCAAGCATCTACGCTCCTGGGAACGTATCGAAGAGTCCATGGAAAGTGATACGGTCCTCACCGGTCAGGTGATGCGCCGTACCAAAGGGGGATTTGTCGTGGATATCGACGGCATCGAAGCCTTCCTGCCCGGTTCGCAGATCGACGTCAAGCCCGTACGGGATTTCGACGTGTATGTGGGCCGCACCATGGAATTTAAAGTGGTCAAGATCAACCACGCCTACGAAAACGTAGTTGTCTCTCATAAGATCCTCATAGAGGCTAAGCTCGACGAGCAGCGCAAGCAGATCCTCGCCAACCTGGAAAAAGGTCAGGTGCTAGAAGGAACCGTCAAGAACATGACCAACTTTGGGGTGTTCATCGACCTAGGTGGCGTAGACGGCCTGCTACACATCACTGATATCTCTTGGGGCCGGATCAACCACCCCGAGGAAGTATTGGAACTAGACCAGAAGGTCAACATCGTGGTGCTCGACTTCGACGATGAGAAGAAGCGCATCAGCTTGGGCATGAAGCAATTGACCCCGCACCCATGGGAGTCGCTGCCTGAGGAGATCACGGAAGGGGCTCGCGTCAAAGGTCGTGTAGTAACCGTCGCCGATTATGGCGTCTTCCTTGAAATCATCCCCGGTGTCGAGGGCCTCATCCACACCAGTGAAATGTCTTGGGCGCAAAACGTCAAGAATCCCAACGAGCTGTTCAAGGTCAACCAGGAATTGGAAGCCGTGGTCCTCAATATCGACCGCGACGATCACAAGATGTCCCTGGGCCTCAAGCAACTCACCGAGGATCCTTGGTTGCGCATCCACGAGAAATATCCTGTGGGCAGCCGCCACAACGGATTGGTACGCAACATGACCAACTACGGCCTATTCGTAGAGCTCGAAGAAGGCGTGGATGGTCTGGTGCACATCTCCGATCTCTCTTGGACCAAGAAATTCAACCACCCCTCCGAGTACGTCAAAGTCGATGACAACTTGGATGTCATCGTGCTAGACATCGATCAGGACAACCGTCGCCTCAGCCTGGGCCACAAGCAGCTCACCGAGGATGTCTGGGAAACTTTCGCTTCGATCTTTACCGTCGGCTCGACTCACAAAGGCTCGGTTAAGCGCATCGACAGCAAGGGAGCCGTCGTCGAGCTAGACTATGGTGTAGAAGGTACGGTACCTACTCGCCATCTCAAGGTAGCCGAAGGGGAGCCTGAGATCAAAATCGATGATCAAATCGATCTGGTCGTGATTGAGTTCAATAAAGACGCCAAGCGCCTGGTACTCTCCCATACCAAGTCATGGCGCGACGACACGCCTATCGAGACCCGTAGCAGCAGTAGCAGCAGCGGTGGTGGTAGTGCTAGTGGTAGTGGTAGTGGTAGTGGTGGTGAAAAGCGCAAAGCTTCTGGCACTCCCAAGCGCAGCAAAAGTAGCAAGCAGCAAGGCGCTGGCAAGCAAGGGGGTACTACCCTTGGCGAGCTAGACGTGTTGGCCAAGCTCAAGCAGCAGATGGAGCAGCAAGAGCAAGGTGACGGTGCGCCTACGCCCGCCGCCCCTGAAGCTCCGAAAGAAGAAGTCAAGCAGGAAGAAGCCCCAAAGGCGGAAACGCCTAAGGCTGAAAACGAATCCGCCGAAGAGCAAAGCGACGCTGACAGCAGCGCCGACGACAGCGAAGAAGAGGATAAGTCCTGAACCTGACTCGTACCTAGCGCAACGAGTTCGAAGTTCCTAGCCGTTTGTGCGTAGTTGGAATAGCTGATAGACAGCCTATCAAGACTAAGCTAAGCGGCTGTACTTACTTCATTTCGAAAACCTTGGTACGAAGCTGATATACTGCCCCTTTCCTGCTTGCAGGGAAGGGGTTTTGTTATTGATTCCGCCGCTTTTCATAGAAATACCCCTTACTTGGTAACGCTCAAAAAATAAGTTGGCCTTCTTCGCTTGAGAATAGGAGGTTGAGAGG
>CAYVAP010000676.1:0-3105 GCA_964449365.1 uncultured Bacteroidia bacterium | reverse complement strand
TCTCGCAAGCGGCCCCAAATGATACCCCCGAGAGCATCTCTCGCATGGCCAGCTCGGCCTCGCGATGCTCCTGGCAGATCAGCACCCCCTTGCCAGCCGCCAGTCCGCTGGCTTTGATCACCACGGGGAGGGGCTGCTCGGCTAGGTAGGCCGTAGCTTGTGGCAAATCGGCCTGGGAGAAACTCATGTAGCGAGCCGTGGGAATACTGTGGGCCCGCATAAAGCGCTTGGCGAAGTCCTTGCTCCCCTCCAGTTGAGCTGCAGCCTGACTGGGACCGATGACTTTGACTGAATGATCGGCAAAGTAGTCAGTGATTCCTTTTACCAAGGGCCGCTCTGGCCCCACGAGTAGCAGGTCGATCTGATGCTCGTCGATGAGGGCCCGCAGCGCGGCAAAGTCGCTGGGGTCAAGCGCTAGGTTGGTGCCTAGCGAGGCCGTACCGGCGTTGCCTGGGGCGATAAACAAGGCATCGCAGCGGGGCGACTGCGCGATTTTCCAGGCTAGGGCATGCTCTCGACCGCCGGAGCCAATGATCAAAATCTTCATGGCTGCAAAGGTACACAATGCCGCAAAAGCACAAAGGGACGATGGCCCGTCGCCGCTAATTGACTGGCAGCTCCTGAATGGCTTCGATCAACTGAGCGGCGGCGGTGCTCGACTCGATATGGACGCAGGTACCACCCCCCACTTCGGCCAGGCGACGCAGCCGATACTGCATGCGCGGGCTTTCCTCCCCGAAATAGAGCACCGTCAATATTGCTCCCCTAGCGGTTTGCTGTTCGAGGTCTTGTACCAGCGCCTCGGTGATGTCAAAGCCCCCATCGGTGATGAGCAGCAGGCGATTGTTTCCCTCCTCCAACCAGTGGCGTCTCAGTTCGCGGTAGCCCGCCAGAAAGCCCGCATGAATGCGCGTTTTGCCCTTGCCGCCTAAGGTCTCCAGAGCGCGGAGAATGCGCGCCTGCTCTGTGCCAGCGGTAGCGTGCAAGACGGCCCTGGCCTGCCCGGCAAAAGTTACCAAACTCACGTGATCGTGGGGGCGCAGCGCATGGACCAGCTCAGTGCAGGCCGAGCGAAACAGGGGTAGCCCGTGAGGCTGTTGCATGCTCCCGGATACGTCCACCAGGCAAACGAGATTTTGCTTGGGGGCATAAGTGAGGTCCGGTAGTGGTCTCTCCTTGGGCGGCGGCGGTACCAAGACCTTCATGCGCGGCAATTCGCCTAGGGCGGGTAGCCTCGATGCCGTACCCATCGCAGTCAGCAGGTGGTTGTGGGTTTGCACCAATTGGTTGAAGGTAGGATTGAGCCGTTGATGGTAGCGGTGATGCGCCACTCCCCAGCGCTGCTCAGCCGGTGATAGCTCGGCTGGAGAGATGGGCTCCGTCGTAGCCCTAGCTAGTTGGGCCGCTTGGGCCATGGCCTGATCGTAGTGCTGTGTGAGGGCCGGATCATGGCCCAACTGGCCGAGTAAGGTGCTACGGCGGCGGCCAGCCTGCTCGATGCTGCCTAGCAACTGGGCATGAGCGTGGTCGATGCGTGGCCCCAATCCAGTACCCACGGCCAGCATCAAGACTCGGCTGTGAACGACCAAGGCATGGATTTGCTCGACCAAGGTCGCTGCGGCGGAGCGAGTGGCGGGGATGTGGATCCGGTGAGCTTGCTCAGCTAAAAAGACCAATTCGCCTTGTAGGCTGCGGGCATCTTCGGTGTACAGATGGAGGCGACGCAGAAGATCCAGAGCTACGAGATGCTGTGCGCGGTCGGTCGCGGCGGTGGCCGAAACCTGTGCCAGGCGTAGGTGCAGGCGGTTTACTTGCTGCGCCAGTCTGGCAAAGGCTTCGCTTTTTCTCTGAAGGTCGGCGCGGTAAGCAGGTGCCACCTCGTGCCAGGCCCAATCCAAAGTGGTGCTAGGTGCAGGAGGAAATGCCAGCCCCCTAGGCTGAGGTCCTTTGCTTTCGATGAAAGCCAGCCAGTCGCTTTGGTAGGTCGCAATTTGTCGTTCGCAGGCTTGCCAGTGCTGATGCTGCGCCTGAATGAAGGCCATCAGCTTTCGTTCTGGACAGGGGGCATCCCCCTGCGCTCGGGCGGGCGTCAGCAGCAGCATTCCCCAGGCAAGGCACATCATCCATCGTTGCATAATTGGTCGGTTGAATGGCATAGTTTCAAAAAAAAGGACTACCCCTCGAGGGGCAAATTCATTTTTTGGGATTTATTAACCAAAAAAATGTTTGTATAAATGAATATATCTCCCAGGCACTTACATGCTTTCAAATCGGAGCGTAATGCCCTACCTTTGGCCATGGCAATGAACTCTCCCAAGGTTTTTATCATTTCTGCCCCTAGTGGCGCGGGCAAGACCACGCTTGTACGCGCCCTGCTCAAACGGTTTCCCTCCTTCGAATTTTCCATTTCGGCCACCACTCGTACCCCTCGCGCCCATGAGCAACATGGCGTTCATTACTATTTTCTGACACCAGAAGAATTTACCTCACGCCGCGATGCGGGGGAATTTCTGGAGTGGGAGGAGGTATATGAGGGCCGATTTTATGGCACCCTGCGCTCGGAGGTCGACCGGATATTGCAGCGCAATCACTACCCCATTTTCGACGTAGACGTAGAGGGGGGATTGAATATCAAGCGGCAATTTGGGGCAGAAGCAGTGGCCATCTTCATCGAAGCCCCAAGCTTGGAGGTGCTCCGTCAGCGTCTGTTTGGTCGCGGGACCGATTCGCCTGAAGATATCGAGCGTCGCTTTCAAAAATCCCGGCAGGAGATGGCTTACGCCCCTCAATTTGACCATCGCATCGTCAACGACCACCTTCCCACTGCCATCAAGGAGCTGTGTACCTTGATCGAAACTTACCTCAAAGGGCCCTGATCTTCGGGGGGGCAATGCGTGATTAGTAATTTGTCTGACTATTCTGGAATTAAGTGCTAGCCATTAGTTTCGCGGTTCGAAGTTCAAAGTTGAAAGTAAAGATAGCCGCTTGGGCGGCCACTGCGTGAGCCAAGAGGAACGGTAGGTAAATGCTGTACCTGACCACCTTATACCCTTATACCCCTGACCGTTCATATAGGTGAGTGGTGTGGTAACTTCTCAATTAGTC
>CAYVAP010000675.1:0-3120 GCA_964449365.1 uncultured Bacteroidia bacterium | reverse complement strand
ATGAAGACAGGTACACCGTCTAGCCGCCCCTGATACGCGCGTGGGGTATCCGCTCGCCCGATCAGGCCGCCCGTGAAAATCATGGCCCCGCCGTAGCTGTCGGGGTGCCGCACCACAAACTCGCTGGTCAGGCAGGCTCCCTGCGAGAAACCGCCTAGAAAGATCTTCTCCGTGGCGATGCCCGCCGCTTTGGCTCGCTCGACCAAGCTCTTGAGCACCCCGATGCCGTTGCTGATGCCGGGCTCATTTTGCGCCATGGGGGCCAAAAAGCTGTACGGATACCAGGTATAGCCACTCGCGGTCGGGGCCAAATAGGCCATGCCCTCCACAGGCAACTCTTCGGCTAGGGTGAGGATGTCCTCGGCGTTGGCTCCACGTCCATGGGTGAGAATCAGGACGGAACGAGCCTGCGCTAGCGGTACGCCACGCGCGGAAAATGCTTCGGGGTTGTGGTTCATAAGAAAACTCGAAATTTGCCATTCGTCATTAAAAATTACCACTTTAAAAAATTGCTCTTCATTTCTCACGGATCATTGTCCCTTGAGCATGGTCCCCTGATCATTGCTCATTGTTCACTGCTCAAAATCTATCCGCAAATTTGGAGATTGTCAACCAGATACCGTATTTGCCGATGAAATGGAAAGCTAACGAGTTTCGCACGTTCAACTTTGAACTTTCAACCGCAAACTCTCAACTTTCCCCTTCCCTCACCGGAAGCGATGTATAACGAAGCGGCGAGAGAACAGGCTCCGTGACCCGCTGGCAACCTGCCCTACGTAAGGTGCCAATTCCTGCCCGCAAGGGACATATAGATTGACCGGTCGACATCACCTTCAATTTGTATCATGGCCATCACTGGCCACCCTTGCTGGGCCGCTTGCCTGTTCTTTCGTTGCGAACTGGTAACGACTATTGGCTATGCAATTGACTCTTCAGCGCAAGACTGCGCCTTTTCAATTTGAGATCCAAAACCCCGGCGGCTTCACCCTGCACACCGACGCCAGCGCCAAAGTCGGCGGAGCCGAGCAGGGCTTTCGCCCCATGGAGCTGCTATTGGCTGGCTTGGCCAGTTGCACCGGCATCGATGTGATCCTGATTTTGCAAAAGCAAAAGCAGATCGTTGCCGACTACGCCGTGCGCGTCGAAGGCACCCGCCCCGACACCACCCCGGCGGTCTTCACCCAGATTCACCTGCATTTCACCCTCAAAGGCGACCTCGATCCCAACAAAGTGCGCCGCGCCATCGACCTTTCGCTGGAAAAGTACTGCTCCGCCGCCGCCATGCTCAACCAAACGGCAGAGATCACGGCGGATTTTGAAATAGAGGAGTAGAGGTCAGATCGCTGCGCTGCGAGAAGCGAGATCGCTGCGCTGCGAGACAAGAAAGGTGATCTGAGTGATCAGTGATCAGTGAACAGTGATCAGTGATCAGTGATCAGTGAACAGTGATCCGGGTGATCGCACGCCGTTGATCACCCTCGATCACCCCGATCACCCTCGATCACCCTCGATCACCCCGATCACCCCGATCACCCTCGATCACCCTAGATCCCCTCGATCACCCGTCCCCAATTCCGAATCACGAATTCCCAATTCCAAATCATTATGCCCAACTTCGAAACGAACGCCATCCGCACCCAAGCCGAGCGCTCTGGCCACCGCGAGCACAGCGCGCCGATTTATATGACTTCCAGCTTCGTCTTTGACGATGCGGAGCAGATGCGGGCCATGTTTGCCGATGAGGTGGAGGGCAACATCTACAGTCGCTTTTCCAACCCCAATTGCAGCGAGCTGACCGATAAAATCTGCCAAATGGAAGGCGCCGAAGCCGCCTACGCCACGGCCACTGGCATGGCTGCGGTCTTCACCACCTTGGCGGGGCTGTGTCGCAGTGGCGACCACATTTTGGCCTGTCGCTCGGTCTTTGGCTCGACCCACTCGGTGCTGACCAAGCTGCTGCCCCGCTGGCAGATTACTCACACCTACGTGGACATCCACGATACCGAAGGCTGGCACGAGGCCATTCGCCCCGAAACCAAGCTGCTCTTCGTCGAAACGCCGTCTAACCCCGCTTGCGACCTGATCGACTTAGCCTGGCTGGGCACGTTTGCCCAGGCCCACGGCCTGATCCTGATCGTGGACAACTGCTTTGCCACCCCTTATTTGCAGCGGCCTATTCCTTATGGGGCAGATCTGGTGATCCACTCGGCCACCAAGTACCTCGACGGCCAGGGCCGAGTGCTAGGCGGCATCATCGCCGGGCGCCAAGATCTGGTGGATGAGATCCGTCTTTTTGCCCGCCATTCCGGGCCGGCTCTCTCGCCCTTCAACGCCTGGGTGCTCTCCAAGAGCCTCGAAACCCTGGCCGTGCGCATGGATCGCCATTGCAGCAATGCGCTGCGCCTGGCCGAGTGGCTGGAAGCCCAGCCTGAGGTAGAGTTTGTGAAATATCCCTTCCTGCCTTCGCACCCGCAGCACGAGCTGGCCAAACGACAGATGACTCAGGGTGGGGGGGTGCTGTCCTTTTCGATCCGGGGTGGTCTGGCGCGCGGGCGGCGCTTCCTCGACAGCATCCAACTGGCTTCCCTGACCGCCAATCTGGGCGATACCCGCACCATCGTCACGCATCCGGCCTCGACCACCCATGCGCGGCTGAGCGAGGCAGACCGGGCGCAGGTAGGCATTTTGCCGGGCTTGATCCGGGTGTCGGTGGGCCTGGAGCATATTGACGATGTGATCGGGGATTTGGGGCAGGCGCTGGAAAAAAGTCGCGCTGAGGTGGCGGTTTAGGGCTTTGCGTTCGAAATTCGTAATTCGTAATTTGAAATTGCTGCTGGTGAGCATTTTGTACGAATCTCGAATGGGTAAAACGACGATATTCAGCGCATTTAATTTCGAATGACGAATCCATCATTTCGAATGTTAAGCATCAGTATACCGTCAGGGGCGCTGGGATTCTCGCGGAGGCGCTGAGCTGCGGTGGCAACGCGGAGAAGATAGCTCTGCTCAACCTTTCGCCTTGTCTACTCACTCTTCTTCCTGCACCTGCTCGGGTTCTTCCTCGGGCTCTTGACGCCCACGCAGGCGGCTCCACAGTAGGCGAAAGCCATTGGCGTAGAG
>CAYVAP010000674.1:0-3122 GCA_964449365.1 uncultured Bacteroidia bacterium | reverse complement strand
TAATGCCAGGCAAATAGCCCTGATTGGCTCTGCGCAGCCTGGGCAACTTTCAACCGCGAAACTAATGACTAGTTCAGTTGCCTTTGGTGGCACTCTGTGCAGCCTCGGTGAGCAAAGGGCGCACGATGGCGTCTACTCGTTTGCTGGCAAAGAGGGTCATCATGTGGGTAGCCCCTGGCAGGATGATCACGGGTGGCTCGACGGCCTCGATGGGCAGGGTGCGGTCGCGATCTCCATGAAGGTGCACGATCTGGGCATCTAGGACTTGGCGTTTCCAGCGGATGATCATGTGAATGCCCCTGAGAAAAAGGCGGGGGTCTTTTTGCCGCAGCATGTCAGCGCATAGCTCTGATTGGCCACGTACTTCTGGCTCGAACCAGGGTTGAATCCAGATGGTCACTTGCTTGAGTAGGCTACCAGGCAATAGGTATTGCAAGGGCAGATAGCGCTGAATCCGATAGCGCCAGGGCAGGTCGAAGCGCCCTCGCGCACTGGAGAGGATGATGACCGCCTGGGGCGCACAGTGCTGGGCCATTTCTACGGCGAGCATCCCCCCTAGCGAGATGCCCATCAGGGCAAAGGGGCGCGTAGTGTCGATCAAAGACAGCAGCCGACGGGCGTACTGCGACATAGATTCTCCTCGCTCGGGTACGAAGGGATAGTCCAGGTGAACGGTGTCAAACTCGCTGAGGTCCATGCGTTGCCATACTCGATAATCAGAGCCGTGCCCAGGCAAGAGGTAGAGGGTGAGCGCAGGAGCAGCGTCAGCGGCCATCACAGAGAGACGAATCATCGAGCAGACAAATAAGCAAAACGTTGATTTTATCATAATGAGTTCGAAGTTCGTAGTTATTGGCTTGTAGTTAGAATCGCTGATAGGCAGTTTGTTAGGGCTAGGATCCCCGCGTTCGGCATACAATGCCTCACCAGCCCCGCGATTAGTGCTGTCCGTTGACGATTCGCAGCTCTTTGCCCAGGTGCTCGGCCAATTCTGCGACAAACTCCGCTCGAAAGGGAGGCCAGTTCCAGAAGGTAACCCCTAGTTCGCCGAAAGCCCAGGTAGGCACGAACTCGTACTCCACCACGGAATGAGCCTGACCGCAGGATTCGCAGGTAAGCAGCTCGCCCCCACTTTGGCGGTACCAGGCATCGATGGCCTGCTCCCACTTTTTGCGTACCATGTTGTGGCCGCAGGTTGGGCAGTTGACGGCTTTGGGTTCGTCGGCCCAAAACACATTGCGCCCCAGTGCCACCTCTACCCCATTGGTGGTCTGCTTCAGCAAGCCTGGCGCAGGATCTTTCTCCACCGCTTCCATAAAATGTGGCCCAGGCGGGTAGCCCGCTTCGGAGTCCATCACATTGTCGACGGGATCAGCCAGGATGATTTCCCGTTGAATGAGATATTGCAGCAAGTGTTGGGCGACGGCGGTAGCTTCAGCCTTGGATACAGGAGTAGGTACGAGTTTTTGGTAAAAATCTCCCATGGATAGTCAGCGATCTCGGGCCAATATCAGAAATAGAATGGATAGTTGCTCCGGTGCGATGAGCTTTTGGTCTCCCCTTTCCTTTTTAGCTAGCGCTCTTTTCATAAAGGTACTCATTGTGTACAGTGAGTCAATCATGCTCATAAGGGCGCTGGTGTCAATAAGGGCTGTGCGATGTAGGCCTGGGGAAAAAGCCTGCGCAGGCGGCGGTCGATGTCTGTAATGGTAACGCGTCCATCGCGATTTTCGTCCAACCCTGCGTTTTGCCGATAGGCTTGACTGGGACGGGCGTAGAGAGTGTAGCAAAAATCCTGGCCCCTAGCCTTGGGGTAAAGCACCGCTAGGTAAAGGTCGGTTAGGTCCTGATAAGGTCCGTAGCGGCGACGCACCTGCTCGAAATAGGCATGCACGTAATCCAACTGAGTCAGGGGAGCCATTTCCCGCAGGCGAGAGGTGCTGACCTTGAGCTCGCCTGCGGTAGCGGGCATGAACTGAATCAACCCCACGGCGCCGGAGCCTTGTCGGTTCATAATGGTCGGATCGAAGCCCGACTCGGCGTACATCACTGCCATCAGCCATTCGGGAGCCACGGCTAAGGCACGACTTATCACCCGCACTTTTTGCTCGAAGGCGGGTGCATCACTCAGGTAAGCAGCGGCCTGATCGAGCAGGTACAGGGGCGCGACCGACTCTGCCTCGGGTTGGGTGAGAGGTGGCCACTGAGTTCGGATCAGGTGGGTGAGGCCATGGCTCAGGGCCAAAATCAACAGCAAACCACTGATGCGGCGGGTTTGGCGGGTACTGATGTGGGGCAGACGAATGAGCAAATATCGCCGAGAGGGTACAGGTTGAGGCATAGGAAAAGATTGATGGTTGAATGGCTTTGACTGGCAGGGGCGCTCTTCTGACCCTGCGATCATCCCTGTTGGCCAAATGTAGGCCAAGAACGTACCGCCCACTGACTGGGAAAATCAGCGGAACTCGGGGGCCTCGCGGCGAAAAAAAGAGCAGAATATTTGCCTTCATTACGCCCGGCTGAGGCAGGAGGTTGGGGGATTAACCGCCGTTTAGGATGTCGAGCCCCGCTAGAAATTGAGGCTCAGAGCCAAAGGTTTTCGACAAGTTTTACCCACGGGAAGTGGAAAACTTCTACCTGTATGAGCAGGTCATAGGTATGCGTCGCTAGGCAGGCTTTCAGCACACAGTGCTACACCAGCCTCTCCTATTGGCTCCCTCGGTAGCCGCGACCAACGGTCGAGGTCTCCATCTCCCAATCTTAGGCCAAATCTCTACCCAACTGCTTGGGTAATACGAGGGGTTTGTTACTTTTTTGAAAAAACTCAAGGGGCAACTTGGGTTTGAGAAAAACATGTAGTAGTTTTTTCAGGCGATCAAGGGTGCTGTCTGCTTGAAAAGCACCGCTCCTGCTTCGCATCTTGTAGTATTTTGGTTCATATGGCGAGACTCCCTTTGGAGTCTCGTCGCTGTTTTGGGTGGCTGAGATGGAAGAAGATTCGACGTCTCTAGTCATGCGTTTCGCGGCTCAAAGTTCAAGGTTGAAAGTAAAGATAGCCGCTTGGGCAGCCACTGAGTGAGCCAATATGTGGGGGGCTGGCCTGTGCCGAAGCCTCCTACGCC
>CAYVAP010000673.1:0-3124 GCA_964449365.1 uncultured Bacteroidia bacterium | reverse complement strand
ACAGGCGCAGCCGATCTGCCTTCTGACAGGCGCAGCCGATCTGACTTCTGACAGGTGCAACCGATCTGACTTCTGACAGGCGTAGTCGATCTGACTTCTGACAGGCGCAGCCGATCTGACTTCTGACTTCTCTTTCCTCTGAACCATTAAACTCGACTATTATCATGGATCTCCAAATATGGACCTTTCTCATCGTCGGCCTGACCTTTGCCCTCTACATCGGCATTGCGATCTGGTCCCGTGCAGGCTCGACGAAAGAGTTTTACGTCGCAGGTGGCGGCGTATCTCCCCTGGCCAACGGGATGGCCACGGCGGCTGACTGGATGTCGGCTGCTTCCTTTATCTCTATGGCCGGTCTGATCTCCTTCATGGGATACGATGGCGGGGTATATCTTATGGGCTGGACGGGTGGCTACGTGCTTCTGGCCCTGCTGCTGGCCCCTTACCTGCGAAAATTCGGTCAATTTACGGTACCGGACTTTATCGGGTCGCGCTACCGCGGGACCAAGACCGAGAGCGGCATCAACGTCGCTCGTCTAGTAGCTCTGTTTTGTGCCATCTTCGTGTCCTTTACCTACATCGTCGGTCAGATGAAGGGGGTAGGGATAGCCTTCTCGCGCTTTCTCAACGTGCCCTTTGACGTTGGGGTCATCATTGGGATCGCCATCGTATTTTTCTACGCGGTACTCGGCGGGATGAAAGGCATCACCTACACGCAGGTAGCTCAGTACTGTGTCTTGATCTTTGCTTACCTGGTGCCTGCCATTTTCTTGTCGCTGCAAATTACCGGTAACCCCATACCGCAGTTTGGCTTTATTGGCGGTGAATTCAAAGGCGAGGGCATTTCTCTGATTGGGAAACTCAATCAGCTCAATACTGACCTGGGCTTCAGTGAATATACCTCCGGTTCCAAATCGACTGTGGATGTCTTTTTCATTACTGCCGCTCTGATGCTGGGCACGGCTGGTCTGCCCCACGTGATCGTGCGCTTCTTCACCGTACCGAAGGTATCCGATGCTCGTAAGTCGGCTGGCTACGCCCTGGTCTTCATCGCGCTGCTCTACACCACGGCTCCTGCCATTGCTGCTTTTGCCCGCACCAATATGATCGACACCGTGATGGGTAAGGACCAAAAGGGCATTGAGTACGCCACGGCTCCCCAGTGGCTCAAAAACTGGGAGGGCGCAGAATTAATCAAGTACGAAGACAAGAACGGCGACGGCAAGATCCAGTACTACAACGACAAGTCGGAGTCTGGTCAAGCCTTGGCGGCGGCCAATGGCTGGGAGGGCAACGAGTTCGTGCCCGACCGCGACATCATGGTGCTGGCCCTGCCCGAGATTGCCCAGCTTCCCAACTGGGTGATTGCCCTGGTGGTGGCCGGTGGTCTGGCGGCAGCGCTCTCCACGGCGGCCGGTTTGCTGCTGGTGATCTCGACTTCGGTCAGCCACGATTTGCTGAAGAAGACCTTTGCGCCCAACATCTCCGACAAAAAGGAGTTGCTCTACGCTCGCGTCGCAGCCGGGGTAGCCGTGGTGCTCTCGGGTCTGGCTGGGATGAACCCGCCGGGTTTCGTGGCCCAGGTGGTGGCCTTTGCCTTTGGCCTGGCCGCTAGCTCTTTCTTCCCGGCCATCTTGCTGGGTATCTTTAGCAAGCGTACCAATAGCCAAGGGGCCATCGCAGGTATGATCGTGGGTATCCTCTTCACCGCTACCTACATCATCTACTTCAAATTCATCAACACGGCACCCGATGCGTCTGATCTCTGGTTCTTTGGCATCTCGCCCGAGGGCATTGGTACCCTGGGAATGTTTGTAAACCTTGCGGTAACCATTACTGTCAGCCGCCTGACGCCCCCGCCTTCTGCGGAGATCCAGCAAATCGTCGAGGATATCCGGATCCCCCGCGGTGCTGGTGAGGCCCAAGTCCACTGATGTCAATGGTCAATGGTCAATAATCAATAGTCAATAATTAATGGTAAATGGTCAGTAAGGAGTACAGTGCTCAAAAGACTGTTTTCTTACTGATCATTGCTCACTGATCATTGTTCCTTGATCACTGTTCATTGTTCCTTGCTCACTGATCATTGTTCCTTGCTCACTGATCATTGTTCACTGCTCACCTGATCCCATGAAATTAAATCGCCCTCTTTCCCAAGTTATCGTGGTGCTATACCTGGCTGCGACCTTCTCGCTGCGTTTCTTCTTCGAATCGCAACTCGCGGGTCACTACTGGGTATCTCTGCTCACCGGAGCCCTCTGCCTGCTTTTTCTCTGGGCCTTGATCAAGGGCCAAGTCCTCAACCCTGGCTGGTTTTGGTTCGAGGTAGAATTCAAAGACGAAAAGAAAACGGCCCCTGAGGCCCAGGAAGCGGAGTCGGCCTCATCGTGAAAATCAAGCGCAGCGGCCCCTTCCTGGGTATCTACCCCGATCAGCTACTCGCTTCGAGCTACGAACGATCAACCCCCAACTTGCCCTAGGCATTCGTTTCGTATTTCAGCGTTTAAGGTTGAACGTTACTCAAGCTGCGCAAAGTCAATCAGAGCTATTTGCTTGCCTGGAATGAACGGCACACTTTAGGTTGGGTAGGGTATGAGCATCATTCAAAATAGCTCTCTGGAGCTCTAAGAGGCACATTTTCTGGGTCGAAACTAATGCCTAGAGTGGTGATTTTTTTAAGTGGTGACATCAAGGACAGGTTCGCGTAAGTGGGCCTGTCCCGTTTTTTTGAGGGCTGCCCAAAGCTCGTAGAACCGCAGGATGCTATGGCTCACCTATTTGAAAGGGGTACAAGGGCCATAAGGCCGGGGCTTCGGCATAGGCCAGCCCCCTCATATTGGCTTATTCAGTGGCCGCATGATCGATCTTAGGCTATGCTTGAAACCAACGGTGGTCCCAGAATCGCGGATCGAATTCCATATGGGGAATTGCTGGTGAGCCAAGAGGAACGGAAGGTAAACGCTGTACCTGACCACTTTATACCCTTATTCCCCTGACCGTTCATATAGATGAGGTGTGCGGCACATCACCCCTGACCAACCACCTGCATGATTCTACCCACTTTGCACTATCTTTGCTCCAGATGTGGCTGCAGCTATGCATGTGTTTGTTCTCCGTATTGGGT
>CAYVAP010000672.1:1253-3126 GCA_964449365.1 uncultured Bacteroidia bacterium | reverse complement strand
TCTAGATACTTGTGATCGTTTTGTGAGATGGAGTCTTAATTCCGAATCACGAATTTCAAATTTCGAATCACTCACTCATCCGTCACACACCCTTCCGAGGCTGAGGCCACGAAGCGGGCATACTTATACAAAATACCACGAGTGGCTTTGGGGGCCGGCGGCTGCCAACGGGCGCGGCGTTCGGCCAGGGTCTGCTCATCGACCAAGAGGTCGATGCGGTTTTGGGTGATGTCGATGCGGATGGAGTCGCCATCCTCGACCAGGGCGATGGTGCCGCCCACGGCAGCTTCGGGGGTGATATGTCCCACCACGAAACCATGCGTGCCACCCGAAAAGCGCCCGTCGGTGATCAGGGCCACCGAATGGCCCAAGCCCGCGCCCATGATGGCCGAGGTAGGCTTGAGCATCTCGGGCATGCCGGGGCCGCCTTTGGGGCCTTCGTAGCGAATGACGATGACGCTGCCCGGTTCGATCGCGCCGGCGTTAATGGCGTCATTGGCTTCGAATTCGCCGTTGAAGACGCGTGCGCTGCCTTCGAATTTTTCGCCCTCCTTGCCGGTGATCTTGGCCACTGCCCCACCCTCGGCCAGGTTGCCCCGCAAAATTTGCAGATGACCGGTCGATTTGACGGGGGCGCTCAGCGGCTTGATGATGGGCTGCCCAGCCTCCAGGGGAGGACACTCAGCCAGACTTTCCGCCAAGGTATGACCCGTTACGGTCATGCAGTCGCCGTGCAGATAGCCTGCTTCGAGCAGCATTTTCAGCACGGCAGGCACCCCACCCACGCGGTGCAGGTCTTCCATGAGGTACTTGCCGCTGGGCTTGAGGTCGGCCAGGAAGGGCACTTTATCGCTCACGCGCTGGATGTCATCCAGGCTGAAGGGCAATTCGACCGCCTTGGCCATGGCGATGAGGTGCAGCACTGCGTTGGTGGAGCCACCCAGGGCCATGATCAGGGTCAGGGCGTTGTCAAAGGCCTCCCGCGTCATGATGTCGCGGGGGCAGAGATTTCTTTCCAGCAGAGTTGGCATGGCCTTGGCTGCGGCCTCGCATTCGTCCTTTTTGGCCTGCGACGTGGCCGGATTGGACGAAGAATAGGGCAGGCTCATGCCCATGGCTTCGATGGCCGAGGCCATGGTGTTGGCGGTGTACATGCCGCCGCAAGCGCCCGGGCCGGGGCAGGCATGCTGGATAATGCCTTTGAACTCCTCCGGCGTGATCTTACCTGCGTTTTTTTCGCCCAAAGCTTCGAAGGCCGAGACGATATTCAGCGGGCGATCTTGGTACTTGCCGGGCGCGATGGTGCCGCCGTAGACCATGATGGCGGGGCGATTGAGGCGACCCATGGCCATGACCGAGCCGGGCATGTTTTTATCGCAGCCCACCACGGCAATCACCCCGTCGTACCACTGAGCACTGACCACGGTCTCGATGCTATCGGCGATCAGGTCGCGCGAGGGCAGGCTGTAACGCATGCCTTCGGTGCCCATCGAGATGCCGTCGCTCACGCCGATGGTGTGAAACACCAGCCCTAGCAATGCGCTGTCGCGCATGCCTCCTTTGACCTCTTGAGCCAGTTGGTTGAGGTGCATGTTGCAGGGATTGCCATCGTAGCCGGTGCTCACGATGCCGATCTGTGGCTTCTTGAGGTCATCTTCCGTCAGGCCCAGGGCGTAGAGCATGGCCTGCGATGCCGGCTGGGTCTCATCCTGGGTGAGCCGCCGACTGTAACGGTTGAGATGTGAGGTGGAGGTGGAGGACATAGGAGAAGAAGTCAGAGGGGGATGGAGAAGAAGTGAGACCATTGCATTGTCAGAAGTCAGAGGGGAATGGAGAAGAAGTCAGACCATTGCATTGTCAGAAGTCAGAGGGG
>CAYVAP010000672.1:0-1153 GCA_964449365.1 uncultured Bacteroidia bacterium | reverse complement strand
GACCTCTCGCAGCGCAGCGGTCTGACTTCTGACCTCTTCTTCTCGCAGCGCAGCGGTCTGACTTCTGACCTCTTCTTCTCGCAGCGCAGCGATCTGACTTCTGACCTCTAAATCAGCGTCCACTTAAATGATTCCCCGTGCGTAACGATCTGCCGGTACTTGCGGGAGAGCTGATAGCCAATGGTATCTTCCCAGTAGAAGCTGAGGGGCTGCCGATCGACGGTGGCGACGCCAGTAATTTCCACGGCAGTACCTGCCAAAAAGGCCCCGTCGGCCTGGTAGATATCTTCGGCGGTGAGGCGCTTTTCCACCACAGGAATGCCCATTTCACGAGCCATGATCATCACGGTCTTGCGGGTGATACCAGGCATGATCTGGCCTCTGGGCGGCGTGTAGAGCGTCTCGTCTCGCTCGATGAACAAGTTTGCCCCTGCGCCTTGGGCTACGTAACCATCGCGGTCGCGCATCAGGCTATCGTGAAAGCCATTGGCGCGGGCCTCGCTGGTGGCCAGGATATTGTTGACGTAGAGCCCGCTGATCTTGCTTTCGATAGGCAGGCTGCCAGGATCGGGCTTGCTGCGGGTTGAGATCATGAGATGCGCCAGGCTGTCGCCTAGCAATTTGCCCCACTTAAAAGCCGCGATCATAAGCTGCGATTCCTGGGTGGCGGTGAGGCTCATGTTGGGCGCGGCCATCAGCAGGGGGCGCAGGTAGGCATTTTCCAGGCCATTGTGATCGAGCAGCTCGTAGGAAATGTCGATCAGTTCTGCGACGGTGTAAGGCAGGGGCAGCCCCATCAGGCGGGCCGCCTCGGCGAAGCGTTCATAGTGGGCACGGGCCTTGAACATACGTGCGCCGTGTACGGTCTGGTAAGAACGGATGCCATCAAAAACGGCATTACCATAGTGCAAGGATTGAGAGAAAGGATCGATCCGAACTTCGCTAGCTTTGATGAAGCGACCGTCATCGAACACAATGGTATCTGGAAAACGTTGCATGTTGAGGATCGAGATTCGCAGTATCAAGAATTAACCGGAAGAAAAAGTTAAGTAACGCGAGAAAAATAACCTCCTGATTTTGCGCCGAGATCTTGTGCGCAGACAAGGAAGAAAAACCGAGTTTGGCGGGCCAAATGAGGCTTTTTCTGACGCAG
>CAYVAP010000671.1:0-3130 GCA_964449365.1 uncultured Bacteroidia bacterium | reverse complement strand
CTCTGACTTCTGACTTCTGACCTCTGACTTCTGACTTCTGACCTCTGACTTCTGATACACCCCCCATGCTTAGCTCTATCCTTTCCTTCGAACTCAAATACCGGTTCAAGCGGCCCGCGACCTATATTTACTTCGGCGTCATGGCCTTGATGGCGTTCATGGCCCTCGCGGTGGACGAACTTACCGTCGGTGGTGGGGCCGGACAAGTCAAAGACAACGCCCCCACCGTGCTGACCACCATCATGCTGACCCTGATGGCCCTGCCGGGCTACCTGATCGCCTCGGCGGTGATGGGCGTGCCCATCCTGCGGGACTTCGAGCATCAGACCGGGCCGATGTTTTTCACCGCGCCCATCAAAAAGCGCGACTACCTCTTCGGGCGCTTTCTGGGCTCCTGGCTGATCACGCTGTTCATCTTCAGTGGCCTCCTCTTCGGGGCCATGTTGGGGGCGGCCATGCCCTGGCTCGAGGCTGAGCGCATGCTGCCCTACAACGCCTGGCACTTTATTCAGCCCTGGCTGCTCTTCATCGTGCCGGGCACCTTCATCGCCGGGGCGCTGTTTTTTCTGGGCGGCACGCTCAGCAAGCGGCTGCTCTTCGTCTTCGTGCAGGGCATTGGGCTGCTGGTGCTGTACCTCATCGCGGGCGGATTGGCCGGGCAGCTCGACAACCGCACCATCGCCGCGCTGATCGACCCCATTGGGATATTCGTAACCAGCATCGCTTCGCAGTACTGGACCCTTACCGAGCAAAACACTCAGCTATACAGCCTGGAGGGGCTGCTGCTCTACAACCGCCTGCTTTGGCTGGCGGTAGGCGTGGGGGCCTTGGCCCTGACTTATTTCCGCTTCACCAGCACCGCGCCCAAGACCCGTAGCCGCAAGCAGAAAAAAGGCACCAGTGAAACCCCGGCCCCAGTCGGCTACCGCCTGACCCTGCCGCAAGTCAGCCTATCCCGAGGCTGGGCCGTCAACCTCCGCCGCACCCTGAGCCTCTCGCAGTTGTATTTCAAAGAAGTGATCCGCTCGGTACCCTTCATCGCCATCGTCAGCATGGGGCTGATCTTGCTGGTGATGAATTCGCTCAACCTAGGCAGCGCCTACGGCACCGACACTTACCCCACCACCTACCTGATGCTGGGCCAAATCAGCGGCTTTTCCCTCTTTTTCCTCATCATCATCGTCTTCTACACCGGCGAGCTGATCTGGCGCGAGCGTGACGTGCGCATCCACCTGATCTACGACGCCCTGCCCATGCCCGACGCGGTAGGGCTGCTGGCCAAGTTCATCGGGCTCATGCAGGTGCACCTGGTGCTGCTCCTGGCCCTGATGCTGACGGGCATGGCCATCCAGACCGCCTATGGCTATTTCCAATACGAAATCGGCGTCTACCTGGGCTGGCTGCTCACCCAGCAGTTGTCCAACCTGCTGCTCTTCACCCTGCTGGGCTTTTTCATCCACGTGCTGGTCAATCAGAAGTTCCTGGGCCACGCCGTGATCGTGCTCTTCTTCATCCTCAGCGGCGTGCTGGGCGAATTGGGGCTGGAGCACAGCCTTTGGCAATTTGCCAGCGGCAGCATGGGTCGCTTTTCCGACATGAACAGCTATGGGCACTTTCCCATTTCCTTCAGTTGGTACACCTTTTATTGGCTGGGCTTTACCGCGCTGCTCTTTGCCGTGGCCATCACCTTTGCGGTGCGCGGCACGGATACCCTGCTCCAGACCCGCGCCAAGCTGGCCAAAATGCGCTTGGCCCGCCCCATCCTGATCATGAGCGCGGCGGCGCTGGTTACTTTCGTTTCTTCGGGCTTTTACATCTACTACAATACTACCCAGGTCAACGAGTATCAGACTTCGGAGGAGCAGATGGACCTGCAAGCCGAGTACGAAAAAGAGCTGCGGCAATTTCGCGACCTCGCGCAACCCCGCATCGTGGAGACCGATCTCAAGGTGGACATCTACCCCTACGAGCGGGACTTCTTCGTGGAGGGGTACTACATCCTGAAAAACAAGACCCCGCAGCCCATCAGCGATTTGCACCTCCAGCATCCAGCGCAGGCGGAGATGGAGATCACCGAGATTCGTTTCACGCGGCTCGACTCGCTGGGCGGCACCAAAGCCTCCATCACTCAGGGCTGGGAGCAATTCGACTACTACGTCTATACCCTCGACCGACCGCTGCTACCGGGCGACAGCGTGCGCATGGATTTCACGGGCAAATTCGAGACGCAGGGCTTTCGCGAGGGCAGCGACAACAGCGTGGTGTACAATGGCACCTTCTTCAACAACCAGTACTTCCCCAGCCTGGGCTACGAAGAGGGCGTCGAGCTGAGCGACAACGACGAGCGCCGCAAGCGCGACCTGGCTGAGAAAAACGACCGGGGCCGCCCGCGCACAGACTCGGTGGGCCGCCGCATGAACCTGCTCGGCGACGACGCCGACAACATCCGCTTTGGCATCACCCTGAGCACCGCGCCCGATCAGATCGCCATTGCGCCGGGCTATTTGCAAAAAGAATGGACCGAAGAGGGCCGCCGCTACTATCGCTATGAGATGGACGTGCCCATGTTCAACTTTTATAGCATGGTCTCGGCCCGCTACGAGGTGCGCCGCGAAACCTGGGAGACACCCCACGGCAAGCCCGTCCAATTGGAGATCTATTATCACCCTGGCCACGAGTACAACCTCGACCGCATGATGCAGGGCATGAAGGATGCCTTAGGCTATTACGACCAGCATTTCAGCCCCTACCAGTTCCGGCAGATGCGCATCATGGAGTTTCCGCGCTACGCCAGCTTTGCCCAGAGCTTTGCCAACACTGTCCCCTTCAGCGAGGGGATCGGCTTTATCCTCGACATCGAGGAGGACGACGTGGACATGGCCTACTACGTGACCGCCCATGAGATGGCGCATCAGTGGTGGGGCCATCAGGTTTCGGAGGCCAACGTCAAGGGCAGCGCGGCTATTTCCGAGACGCTGGCGCAGTACTCGGCCCTGATGGTGATGAAGCAGCGCTACGACCCGGCCATGATGCAAAAGTTCCTCAAGTACGAGCTGGACCGCTACCTGCGCGGGCGCGCCAGCGAGACCAAAAAGGAAAACCCCCTGGCTGAGGTAGCCGGCCAAAGCTA
>CAYVAP010000670.1:0-3132 GCA_964449365.1 uncultured Bacteroidia bacterium | reverse complement strand
GCTGAGCTTGTAGCCCACGAGCCGGTCGAGTATGCGCCGGGCCTGCTGCGCGTTGACCAAGTTGAGGTCGATGGTACGGGGATTCTGGATCGCGGGGGTGACCGCAGGCTTGGTGATCTCATTGAAGACGATGCGCCGGGTATTGTCGACGTCGAGGTTGAGGGCCTGAGCCAAGTGCCAAGAAATGGCCTCTCCCTCGCGGTCTTCATCGGTGGCGAGCCATACGATGTCGTGCTGCTTGAGCAGATCTTTGAGCTCTTTGATGACCTTCTTCTTATCATCCAGAACCTCGTAGGTCGGCTCGAAGCCATTTTCGATGTCTACGGCACCATCGCCTTTGGGCAAATCGCGTACGTGGCCATAGCTGGCCCTGACAGTAAAGTCTTTACCTAGATATTTTTCAATGGTTTTGGCTTTGGCCGGGGACTCTACGATCAATAGATTTTTGGGCATATGATTGAAAGGTATGTGCTTTGGAAACCATCAGCCGGAGAAAGGCTCTCCTTTGTGGGCTATTTTTTGGGTAAAACTACAAGAATCTACGAAAAATCGGTTAGAGGTTTGGGAACTTTTCGATTTCCGTGCTTGTTTCTTAACATAAATCTCCTCAATTCAATCCATGGTCATGGTGAGTACACCTCCAATTCACGTTGAACGCGCCGACACCGATGAGCGTTACAATCACGTCTTCACCATTCGTACCAAGGTCTTCGTCGAGGAGGAAGCGATTGATCAAGATGACGAGTACGATGGGTTTGACCATCTCGCTACCCACTATCTGGCTTGGTACGGAGACACCCCTGTGGGGGCTGCTCGCTGGCGTCGTCTCAATCATGGTAGCTTTCGACTAGAGCGCTTCGCGGTGCTACAACCTTATCGCCGCAAAGGAATCGGCAGAGCCCTGATGCAAACCATGCTCACCGAGCTACCAAGGGAGCATGCAATCTTCGTGCACGCGCAGGTCAAAAACCAAGCTTTTTACGAAAAATTAGGGTTCGCCTCCGAAGGTGAGCCTTTTGAGGAGGCTGAGATTAGCCACATCAGGATGGTGTATCAGGGGGCGTAGAATGTGGTGATAAACAATGGTCGCTTTCCCGGATCATGCCAGAAAAGCGACCACTTGCAGTGGGGTGAGGCCGCACGTTACTGACGAATGACTCGTAGGGTGCTGATTTGCTCTCCAGCCCGGATCCGCAGCAGATAAATTCCTGCGGGCTGATCAGCCAAAGAGAGGTCTACTGCCTGAGCCAGACCAGGAGCTTGCTGATGTAGGCGGCGTCCCTGAGCATCGAGTAGCTCTATGCGATCTACCTGAGCTGCGGTCCACTGCACCGTCAAGTGATCTTGCGTGGGGTTGGGAAAGGCGCGCAGGCCAGCTATGGCTTCAGGGCCCGCTATGCTGCTCACGCCGGGCAGGGACTCGTCCCAACTGAGCAGGCCGCCCTGATCGCCGTTGGTGATGCTCGTGCTGGCAAAGCCCTGGTTGGCACTGAGAAAGGTCAAGCCAACCGTCGAGATGGTGGTGTTCATGCCATTTTCTCCAGTAGGGATGAAACTGGTCCAGGTTTGGCCGCCATCGTTGCTGATGCGCAGGTCTGGCAGGCCGTAGATGCCATCGGCGATGTGGTAAGTGCCAGCGGTGCCGGGAATGTACTCGACCACTGCTGGAGCGGGGTTACCTGCAAAGGTGGTATAGTTGCCCCAGCTGACTCCACCGTCAGAGGTAGTAGCTGCCTCACCAAATTCTGATACTGCTACCCCGTTATTGGCGTCTTGGAACGCTACGGAATTGACCCCTCCGTTGAGGTTGCTAAATTGGACTGGACTCGCCGCCCAGGTACGGCCCTGATCGACAGACTTCCAAACGCGCTTGCCAGTAGTGCCAAACCAGACGGTGTTGCCCACTACGTCATAGCCATTGTTGCCGGCGCTGGTCCAGGTGCCCTCATTCGGCAGGGGGGTGGGCAGGCTGCCTGCGTCTACTTCGGTCCAGGTATCTCCCCCATCGTCGGTGGTGTAGATGTGAAGATCGCTCACGGCGTTCTCGTTGGTGCCAGCGCTGCCAAAGGCGAGCCCGGCGTTGCTGTCGAAAAAGTGGACCACCTTGACGTTGCGCCCGTCGGCGTTGAAAGGGCCTGCTTGCTCCGTCCAGTTTTGACCGCCGTCGACGGTCGTGAAAATCCGGGCTTCATCGCCCTCACTGGTCTTGTTTTGTGCTACCCACGCCAGGTCGGCGCTCAAGGCAAAGAGATGTACGTTGGTGTAATCAGAAGCGCCATCGTTGATGGCACCCGTGGTAAAGTTATCGCCGCCGTCGATGGTGCGGGTAAACTGGCGCGAGCCATTGGCTGCGGTGCCGGCGGCTACGCCCCAGATGGTGTTGGCATCAATCACCGAGAAGCTGTAGATGCGTAGCTGCCCACCATCGAGGCCCGTGCCGAGCGATTCCCATTGTGCGTAGAGAGTAGAGCTGAGCAGCATACACGCTGTCAATAGCCAGAGTCGAAGGTTTTGCATGTCAGTAATGATAAGGTTGTGGAAAAGGGTGTAATATAAAACGTTGTTGGGCTGGTCTCTGAGGGAAAATATCTGCTTCGTAGCTGACTGGTCTGCGGACTCTCAGTCGGCGGCTCGACGCACATCAACTTCGCAGGGGGGCGCTTCCCCGTTGCTTTGGCGCTGGCGAAAGGAGATGGTATCGCCCACAACCAGCGAATCGGCGCTCACTTGGATGGGGTGGTTGGGGTCGCAAAGAAAGGTCAGGGTAATGCGCTCAATGTGCCCTGCAGGATGGCGCACCAACTCATTCAGGCTCACGTCGATCCCAGCCTCGGCTAGTTTGGTCTGAAAGGTGGCGATCTCGGCGTCGGTGCTTTGGGCGGCAAGGGAAGCTCGGATCGGCGTGGAAGCCGAATCACCGCAGGCCATGCCTAGCCACAGGATGGCCATCATCGAGAACCAGCGAGGCGCTAGGGAAATGGGAGTAGACATGGATAGTAGACGGTGATGATAAGGCCGAGTATCTATTACAAGACCATTTTGCAGGAAAAAATGTTCTCTCGCTCTCAGAGGGGCTTAGTAACAGGCAAAAAATAAACTCCCTTTTTCCATTTCAGGTAAAGAAATACAACT
>CAYVAP010000669.1:0-3134 GCA_964449365.1 uncultured Bacteroidia bacterium | reverse complement strand
GTGCTTCCGGGAGGTACTGCGCCTGGCCCAATCGCATCGGGTGCCGATCCGGGTACCAGTAGGGAGCAGTCGCCAGGATCGGCGGCGCTTTCAATCGCGGGGCACCCGACCCAAGACGGTCGCTATCGCCCTGGGAGCCAGCCGCCACAACCTGTGGGCCACCGCTCGGCTCTTTCCGTACGTGCAGGTGCCCGTGTGGCGGCATCGCCTGCGCAAGCTCAGGGCCACCAACCTGCGGCAGCCCGACTACTTCATCGACCACTTCTACGGCGATCCTAGCCCCAGCAACCTGCTCGACATTTTGCGCAATCTGCCGCCGGGGAGCTCCGAATTGCTCACCCATCCCGGCATGCCACCCTACGACGATCCGTTGCCCCATGGCCTAGACCCCGCCTTCGTAGCGCCTCGCGAGGCCGAATTGGCCACCCTCCTGAGCCCCTACATCCGCGATCAGGTCGAGGCATTGGGCATTGAGCTGATCACCTTTGGCGATCTTACCACTATGAAAGGGGCGTAGGGGGCGTAGGGGCCATAGGGATGCATGGTATGCGGTCGTCAGGCAGGGTAGGGCTTCGGCACAAAGGGTCTCGCCAGCCATATGGGTGGGTAAGGCTTCGGCACAGCGTGTCTGGCCAGCCCTTCATATTGGTTGCTGCTAAGGGGATGCACCGACGGGGTGCCCCTACAGCCTCACGTAAAATAGCAGCGCCGTCAGCAGCAGTGAGCCTCCTACCAGGGTCACGGCTCTGCCCCACTTTCCCCAGCGGCGGGGATCTTCGCCTTGATCATCGAGCGGCGTCAGGCGCAGCACTCGTCGCAACTCGGCACGGCTCAGGGTGTCGGTGTAGATCAGTCGATCTTCACGTAGCAGCGAATCTTCCAGGGAAAAAGGCAGCTCGATCCGCCGCAAGTAGCGGCGCTCAGGCAAGACTTCGTACGCGACCTGGGGCGTCAGGAAGGTCAGCCGAATCGTTGCCTGGCTGTCGGGGCGTATGCTGTCGGATAGCACTGCTGTCGGCACACCCGCTAGACTGAGGAAGGGCCCGGCATGGTCGGTCAAGTAGTCGCGCATCAATTGGCGGGAGATGCTGTCGTTGGGGGCTTGAGAAAGCGCCACCCTCACAGCTAGCCCCAGGCAAAGGGTCAGGAGGCATCGGTTCACGCCGGACCTCCCTTCAGCCGATGGATACCCAGCCAATACCAGCCCCCCACAGGCAAGGCCAGCAGCAGGGCCAGCCACCCATCGCCCGTGTACAGGCCCCCCCCAATCGCTACCAGGGCGAAGAAGGCCAGGATGACCCAGTTGATGCGCAGCAGCTTGCGTTGCCATTGGTACTGAGCCTGAGCCTCAGGGGGCACCAGGCTGGCGACCTGATGGTACCAAGGATTAAGTTCCGGCCAGGTGTCTACTTGTTCTTTCAGCTCAGCAAGCAGGGGCACCGCAGCCCTGGCGTCGCGCTGCGCCTGGGCGTGGATGCGCTCGGCTAGGGGCCGCACCTGTTGCTCCAGGTGGTGAAAGGCCCGGTCGCTGATCATGGTCAGGCCGCAGTGGGTACAGCGCTGCGCTCGGGCGGAGGTTTCGCGCCTACAATGAGGACAAGCCAAGTCAAAATCCAGGTTCGTCATGGGGATGCGACGGCGGGTTAGGAATTTTTTTCCTGCGAAGGAGCCACCTCAGCGATCAGGCGCTTGACCAGTTTGGGGAGGCCCACGGCCCCGCGCGCCTCGATGAATTCGACTTGGGCCGAGGTGTACATAGGCGGGCGCTTGGGATCGACGATGTAGATGGGCGCTTCGTAAGGGGCATAGTCGATCAAGCTGTTGGCGGGATAGACCAGCATAGAGGTGCCCACGATCAGCACGATATCGGCCGTGGTCATGAGCTTGGTGGCTTGGACAAACATCGGCACCGCTTCGCCAAACCAAACGATGTGGGGCCGGAGTTGCTGCCCGTCGGGCGCCAGATCGCCTAGCTCGATGTCTTCCTCCCAGGGAATGATCAGCGACTCATCAGCCACCGAGCGGGCCTTGCGTAGCTCACCGTGCAGATGCACCACTTGAGTGGAGCCGGCGCGCTCGTGCAGGTCGTCCACGTTTTGGGTGATGATGTGAACGTCGTAGTAGGGTTCTAATTCGACCAAGGCGTGATGGCCGTCGTTGGGTTGGACTGCTTTGAGCTGAGCCCGGCGCAGGTTGTAAAAGTTGAGGACCAACTCAGGATCGCGCAGAAATCCCTGAATGGAAGCCACTTCCATCACGTCGTGCCCTTCCCACAGGCCGCCTTCGTCGCGGAAGGTTTTGATGCCACTGTCGGCGCTGACACCGGCTCCGGTCAGCACGACCAGGCGTTTTTTGGGTTCTTCAGTCAAAGCAGGAAAATTGGTCAGCAGTATTCGATGCAGAGTGAGGTCATCAGCCTAGCATGCAGCCAGAAGTGACCCTACTCCTGCATTTGCCAGACCAATTTGCAAACTATGAGGCAAAGGCGAAAATGATTTGCAGCATTTCAAACTTGGGCGGCGCGTCCGCGTTGCGTATTTTGGGCCGTCTAATTCTGAATGGCCTGAGCAGAAGGTCGAGAGATCGCTCATGCAGGCTCATTCTTTTTCTGATATGGCGTTTTCCCTTCGCATTACCCATTACAAATTTCTATGAGCATCGCTTCCACTACCGAAAAAGTCAAGGAGTTGGCCGCCAATTCTGATCCCATCGGATCTACGGTCAAGTTTACTTTTCACGACGCCGAAGGCGTGGTCTATCTCGACGGGCACGGCGACAGCAATGACGTGAGCAACGCAGACAAAGAGGCCGAGTGCGTGATCGCCCTCAACCAGGCCGACCTCGAAGGCATGATGGATGGCAGCCTCAACCCCATGATGGCATTCACCTTGGGCAAGCTCAAAATCGACGGCGATATGGGCGCAGCCATGAAGCTGGCCGGGATGTTTGGGTAAACAACAGGTTGGCACTCGGGAGGCGTCATACAGCTGAGTCTCTCTGTCAAATCACTCATGCCGCATCTTCCTTTCAATCGCTATCTTCGCTTTGCTATGAAGCCACTAGCGTTTCGCATTCGAAATTCGTGATCGGGAATTCGTAATTTAAAGCGCTAATGGCCAGAATTTTATGCGAAT
>CAYVAP010000668.1:0-3134 GCA_964449365.1 uncultured Bacteroidia bacterium | reverse complement strand
ATAAGTTGGCCTTCTTCGCCTGAAGATAGGAGGTCGAGAGATCGAGAGTTTGAGAAGTTGAGAGATCGAGACTAGGAGATTGGTATGTCACAAAGTCTCAAGATCTCACTGTCTCAAGATCTCAGGATCTCACCATCTCAAAACCCCAAAACCTCAAAACCTCACCATCTCACCATCCCTCCTTGATCTAGAACGAGATCTCTAACCGAATCAGGGAAGTTATTTTTCTCGCGTTACTAAAGCATGCCAACTTGCTCTCGCATCATTCTCGCCGCTCCCGAAATTCCACCAGTCCCTCCTCAAAAAACGCCCGATACGCCTCTAGATCTAGCGGGGGATTGTAGCCCGTTGGCTTGGCCAGCAGGGTCTGGTCGTGGTCGAGCAGTACGTAGAGGGGCTGCGAGTTGACACCGTAGGTGCTCACTTCGTGGTGTAGCCATTGATCGCCTACGGTGCGGAGCTTTTTGCCTTCGGGCGTCGGAATGGTCTGGAGCAGGCGCTGCTGATCGTCGGTGTAGAGTGAGATCAGCACGTATTCTTCGGCGATGTAGCGGCGAATCTCAGGATCGACCCAGGCATTTTTCTCCAGGTAGCGGCAGTTGGCGCAGGTGTGGCCGGTGAAGTCGAGGAAGACCGGCTTGCCCACCTCCCGGGCGTAGGCCAGCCCCTGCTCTAGGTCGTAGAAGGCACAAAATCCCAGCGGGGTATCGCCCGACAGATGGCCAGAGACCTTGTTGGGATAGTTGCAGATGTCGTTGCCCGACTGGCTCAGGCTGCCGCTGCCTTGCAGCATAGCCACCTGATCCGGCTGAATCAGTACGCCCATGTCGTGGGTGTTGCTCGGCAAGAAGCCACCCAACATGGCCAGGGGGGCGCCCCAGAGACCGGGCACCAGATATAGCACGAACCAAAAGCTGCTCATGGCCAGCAAAAAGCGCGGCACCGAAACGTGCTCCACCGGGCTGTCATGCGGCAGGCGGATCTTACCTAGCAGGTAGATACCTAGCATGGTAAAAATCACGACCCAGGCCCCGATGAAGATATCGCGGTCTAGCAAGCCCCAGTGCATCACCAGATCGGCGCGGCTGAGGTAGATCATCGCCAGCGCCAATTCGATCAGGCCCAGGGAGACCTTCACGGCGTTGAGCCAGCCCCCACTGCGGGGCATGTTTTGCAGCCAACTAGGGAAGATGGCCAACAGCATAAAGGGCAGAGCCAAGGCCAGCGAAAAGGCAAACATGGTCATGGCCGGCGCGAAAAATGCTCCCCGCGTGGCGTTGCCCAGGGCGGTGGCCACCAGCGGCCCAGTACAGGAAAACGACACGATGGCCAGGGCCAGGGCCATCAAAAAGATGCCCAGCAAGCCGCCGCGATCGCTGCCTTTGCTCACTGAGGTGCTCCAGGAGGAAGGCAGCGTGATCTCGAACATGCCCAGAAAGCTCAGCGAGAAGACGAAGAGCAGGATAAAGAAGAAGACGTTGAACCCGGGATGGTTGGAGATTTGCTGCAGGGCGTCTTGCCCAAAGATCACCGAGATCAGTAGGGCCAGCCCGGTGTAGATCACGATGATGGAGAGGCCGTAAAATAGCGCGTTGCGTACGCCTTTTTTGCCGCCACCCTGCTTGGTAAAGAAGGTTACCGTGAGCGGAATCATGGGAAAAATACAGAGCGTGAAAATGGAAGCCAGCCCGAAGAAGGAGCCATGTAGCATCAGCCAGGCCAGATTGGCGTCGGCGGGGCCATCATCGGCGGGCTGCGAAACCTCCGCCACTTCGGGGGCAGCTTTGTTGCCGAAATTTTCCCATAGCTCGACCTTTTCGTTGATGCACTTGGCCGCGTCGCAGACCTGATAGGCCAGGTAGCCCTCGATCATGGGCGCATCGCCTGTGACCAGCATCAGTTGCTCGAAGATCACCGAATCGTGAAAGAGGATCACATCGGTCTCGAAAATGGGATCGTAGATGGTCTCCGCGTGGCCATATTCATGCAGGTCGCCCAGTAGTTCCAGATCTTGGGTGCGGCCGTTGAAGTTGAAAGTAGTAGGCAGCCCGGCGGGCTTTTTCGGCGGAATGGAGGAGTAGAGATGATAGCCTGGAGCAATCTTGGCCGCAAAGCGCAGGCGCAGGGTGTCGCCTTTTTGCGGCGGTTGCGGGTCGAAGCTCACCTGCCAGTCGACTGCCTCGGTGATACCGGGTCCGGCGGGATCAGGCAAGCGCTCTACCGCAGGCTTGGTTTCTGCTTCGCCCGCATCGACTGTTGGCGCAGACGCAGATTTTGCCTCAGGCTGTGGCTCAGTGGTGGACTCCTTTTTTTTTTCGACCACCGGCAGGCTCTCATTCAGCTCATAGGTCTTGGGAATGCATTTGGACTCATCGCAGAGCTGATAGCGCATAAAGCCCACTAGCTTGGGGTTAGGGCCAGTGATGCGAACTCTTTGGAGGAAAGTCGCTTCGTCGTAAAATTCGGCTACCTCGTATTCGAAGATCTCGTCGAAATGCGTTTTGCGTTCTCCCCGATCGTCGAGCTTTCCCACTAGCTCCACATCCTGCGACTCCTCGTCGAGGGCGAAGTCAGCCGCGTTGGCTTGAGCCGCCTCCACCTGATTGGCGGCGTAGAGGTGATAGCCCGGGTCGATGTTGGCGTGAATGAGCACGGTGATCACCTCCCCCACCGCTGCCCCCTCGCGGGGCTGCAATTCGTGGTCGAGGATCGCGCCCTCAGTGCTATTGGTACTCACTAGTCCACCCAATTGCGCCCAGGCGGCGAGGGGCATCAGCAGATACAGCCAGGTCAGAGTTCGAAAAGTGATTCGCGGCTTCATCATATCATTGATCTATAAAGCGAAGATAAGAAAACGCAAGCTAGGAGGGAAAGATGGCCGGGAAAAGTTGCAGGCATCAGTCAGTTGAGTGAGAAAAAATCACCTCACCACAGCATATTCTTTCTGGCCAATGCCCCCATCAACCTGACCGCACTGCTCGCAGGGATGTATCTTTGCCGACCAGTGGAACGAGTTCGAAATTTGTATTCGAAAGTAAATTTAGCCGCTTGGGCGGCCACTGAGTAAGCCAATATGTGAGGGGCTGACCAAAGTGCCTGATACCCTTATACCTAGGGTGTGTAATCTGATAGGA
>CAYVAP010000667.1:0-3138 GCA_964449365.1 uncultured Bacteroidia bacterium | reverse complement strand
GTCTTGATGCAAGTAACGGGCTGAATAGCAGGCAAGACAGCCGCTTCGATGCTGGCCATGCGCTTGCTTTCACTTAGCAGTGCGTCGCCCGGCTCGATGCGGCGCGCTCGGGCGCAGGCATCGTGGGGGGGCTGGGCCACAAGCATCAGGCTACCAAGCAAAAGCAGCCCAAGGAGAAGAAGTCGAGTCATATCTCTGAGGTCGATGGCGTCGAGCAATAGACCGGTCAACCGGCCCTCTCTCTTTCTCAACGCAGCAGCTCCATAAAGTTACGCCCTACTGTGGACCCTGGCTGGTATACTTGTCGACCACCGCCTCGAATTTGGGTAGCTCGAAGGGCTTGATCAGGTAATCATTCATGCCTGCCTGATGGATTTCGGCCAGCTTTTCGGGGATGGTGTGCGCCGTCAGCGCAATGATGGGAATCTGCTCGCCCCCCGGCAGGGCACGGATCAGAGGGGTAGCCTCCAATCCATCCATGATGGGCATCTCTATGTCCATCAGGATCAAATCAAATTGCCCCTCGCGCACTGCCTCCACCGCAGCCTCACCGTTGTCGGCACTGATCACCTCATGTCCGGCCCGTCGCAAGATGTGCTCCGCAATGAGCAGGTTGACCTCATCATCCTCGACGATTAGTATTTTCTTGCCAAGATTTGTCATGGATTTACGTATCGATGTGCCACGCCCTAACAAGGTGTACTCACCAGAACGTGGTTAAGATACGAAAGGCCACGAGCAAGAAGGTACAAAAGGCGCACTATTTAGGCTAAAACCTTTCATCCTTCCGCCTACCTATGGCTCTCTGACAGCAATTGTCTTGGCGACTCCATCGATCACAAAGAGCAAGGTCCTGCCGGAGCAGGCACATCATTGAGACCGAGCAGATATTCGCCACAGGGAGAAAGCCTCGCCATCGCTTCCCGCGCTTGATAGGCGCCCAGAATGCCCAGAGTAAGCACCTCACCCGAGGCTTCGATGTTGGTGTATTGGTTGCGCAGGGTATTGCCTTCGGCAAAGCGAGGCGCGTTGGCCTGTCGATAGCGCGTGATGTGTACATCCATAGAGGTAACTTCGAAGCGCAGGCTCTGAGGCAGCTCGTCCACATCGTTGTTGCACTCCGTTGCGGGAGTTACCCCATAGCGATAATCCACGTTGGGCTGAGGATCGATTTGGTTGAGAAAAGTACGCAAGACCGATCCCTCCGAAAAGCGATAGCAAACGCTCCCCCGCCCTTCGCAGCGCACATCCTCCACAAAAGCCGTGGTAGGGCCAAATACCGCCTGTCGAGGTTCGCCATCTGCGGTGTAGTCGAGCAAAACGCGGACCTCGTAGGAAGCGGCATTGTTTTCTGCGAAGAACATGGTAAACGTGGATTCTAAATTGACTTGCACCAAGCATTTACTGGTCCCTGCCGATCCGCGAGGTGGGGCAGGAGAGTTGATCCTGGGTGCATCAGGAATCTGGGTGCTCGCCCGCAATTCAAACGACTCGTTGCCTGGCTGACGCACCTTGAGGATGTAGGTCGCCCCTTCTTCCAGGCGATCACTCCCAATGGTGCGGATCTTATACAAGGTCTGATAGGGATAAAACAGGCCATCCTCAGGCTCTTTCAGTACGCTATCTGCCGCTTGGGCCACGTACTCGCGGTTGTTTTCGGCGTTGGTGAGGGTGACCAATAGATCCGGTACGCTCTGGTCATTTTCCTTGGCATACTCAAAGGCATCGCTCTCAGGCAAAAACGCCTTGGCAATCCGGATGTACTGCACGGTATCGCCAGGATTGAGAACGCTGTACACCACCCAAATATCCTTGGGCTCGGCAGTGGGATCGAATTCTGTGCTGCAACCCCATCCACTTAGCAGAAGCCATGCTCCCAATAAGAGGCGGAATGTTTTCATCATATGAACGAAATTGAATAGGTTGATACTTATTAGCCTCGAATATGGCTGAAAAAATCTAATTTTACGTTACGTAAAGATCCAGGCCATTGAGATTCGCAGCATTCCCTCATTACCCCTTACCTGTGCTGATTGTCCTGGATCTATTCTCTTAACCACAGATCTAGCCAAAAGGATGTCTACAGCAAAAAAAGAGTCCACCAAAAAAGTTACCACCCATGTCTTGCGGGCCATGAAGGAGCGAGGCGAGAGAATCGCCATGCTCACCGGTTACGATTTTTCTATGACGCGTATTCTCGATCAGGCGGGCATCGACGTGGTGCTGGTAGGCGACTCTGCCTCCAACGTCATTCACGGGCATGAGACGACCCTGCCGATCACCCTCGATCAGATGATCGACCATGCCAGTGCTGTTGTGCGGGCCATCAATCGCGCCCTGATCGTAGTAGACATGCCCTTTGGCTATTACCAGGGCGACGCCAAAATGGCCCTCAAAAGCGCCATTCGCATCATGAAGGAATCCGGGGCCCATGCCATCAAGATGGAAGGAGGCGAATACATCGGCGAATCCATCCGGCGCATCGTGGCGGCGGGGATCCCCGTGATGGGGCACCTGGGCCTCATGCCCCAGTCGATCTACAACTATGGCACCTACGCGGTGCGGGCCAAAGGCCGCGACGAAGCCGAACAACTGCTACACGACGCCCGCAAGCTGCAAAAGGCGGGTATCTTTGCCCTGGTGCTGGAAAAAATCCCCGCTCAACTCGCTACTGAGGTGAGCCAGCAACTCGACATTCCCACCATTGGCATCGGGGCTGGCGGCGGCTGCGATGGTCAGGTCCTTGTCACTCACGACATGCTGGGCATCAATCAAGACTTCAGCCCCCGCTTCTTGCGGCGCTACGCCGATCTCTACCAGGTGATTCACCAAGCCGTGGCCCAATACATCGCCGACGTCAAAGCCCGCGACTTTCCCAATGAGGACGAGCGATATTAGAGACGGTAGTTCCAGACTCTAAACCAGCGTAGTACCCAACTGGCTGAGCCTCAACTCATCCCCCGCGACTTCAGCTCCAGATACCGATTGAGGGTCTTGACGGTGAGCTCGCTGGGAGCGGTAAAGACGGTCATGATGCCGTGCTTCTCAAGCTCCTTGGCGATGCGCTTTTTCTGGAAGGCAAAGTCTTCGCCGATGGCTTTGAGGTAGATCTCCTCGGTATCTTCGGCGGGGCGGTCG
>CAYVAP010000666.1:0-3140 GCA_964449365.1 uncultured Bacteroidia bacterium | reverse complement strand
GTGGAGATATGACCATCACCAACTCGGGCGCGCAGCTATTTGGGCTGAAAATTGGGGATGACAACGGCGCTCTGACGGTACCCATCGGCACCATTGCTGCTGCCATCGAGGAGGGGGCGGCCTTCAATCCTGCCACGGGATTCGGATATGGGCTGGACATCATGAACCATAGCTGGGGGACGAACTTTAACAGTAGCGCTTTGGCTGAAGCGGTGCGGTTTACGTTTGAAAACCAGGCTACGTTTGTAGCTTCAAGAGGCAATTGGGGGAATAACGACCATCCTTTCATGGTGGCAAACAACCTTGCTTTTCCAAATTTGACGGCTGCAGATGACGGTTTGGTTTGGCCCGCTTGTTACGATGATCCGTTTGTAATCAATGTCGCCGGAACAGGAACAGACGGAGAGCGGAAAATCGAAGGCAATGGAGAGATTCCACTCAACCTACAGACAGTAGGCGACAACTTGCTACGCTCTATGCAAGGAAATGGCGTAGATGTCGCTGCTCCAGCCACTAGAGCCATGGTATGGACGACTGACCGCACAAATCAGGGAAACGATGTTGCCGCCTACCGTAGGTTTAACGGTACCTCTGCCGCAGCGCCCCACGTGGCCGGGGTGGCTGCCCTGATGATGAGCGAGCAGAACAACCGAGGCCAATTCACTCCGCAGAGCCTGGCACCAGATGACATTGAATTCCTGGTGCAGCGCTATGCCACAGATAAAGATGTAGCAAATAATCCTGGCTACGATGATGGAACGGGCTGGGGACTCCTCAACGCACAGGCAATCATGGAACACCTATCATTCCCTGAATATCAAATTTACCATTCTGGCCCCCCTGATAACCGAAGTCAAATGATGGTAGGGAGTAACATGCCAATCATTCTGGATCAGGCCATGTTTGGCTTATCCGCCGGAACCTACCAAGGAGACAGGGTTCAAATCACCGACACATACCAAATTACCTTCCCTGCCAATACCACTGTTTTAGATTCTTGGTATTTGAGTAGCGCCATTTTGGGCCTATTTGCCCCCTCTTTCCCTACCCCTACTATCCCCCTAGACCCCAACAACTGGCAGTATCTCAACCTCAATATTCAGGGCAATTCTGTCTCAGCCAGTGCCATCACCAATGCTTGGTTCATTGAGGAAGATGCCTTTGGAGGCCCTATCAATCAATGGGTTCCGGCACCCCCTGCTCAACTCCGTACGGCTTTTGCCTTGCATTTACACAATCCCACGGTAACCACCACCGGTCATAGACCTACTCCTACCTATCCTTCCCTTGAGGTCTACCCTAATCCTACGGAAGGACAGCTTACCCTTGCTTACACGGGCAACGCGTACGGCCTTTGCCAGCTTTCGGTATTTGACTTGACAGGTCAAGAGGTCAAGTCTCTTGCTCTCGGCTATTGGTCCACCGTCGATCAGTCTCGCACGATAAATATCTCAGAGCTTCCTGCCGGGATGTACATGCTCCGATTGGCGATAGGGGGCGATTCCTACTCAAAACGCTTCATAAAAAGATAACCATGCGAAATTCACACATAATATCCGGTTCGCTAATTTGGGGAATAGGCCTGATCCTCTCCATAAGTATGGTAGGATGTCTGCGTCCTCAAGAAGACATTCAAAACGAAGAACCCTATCCCTACAAATGTCCCGGCGTCGGGGAGCAAGAGCTAGTTGAGGGACCTTCAAATATGCCTGTAACTGGTCCTCGACCTGGTATAGACTATGCTGTCCCAGCAATGTCTTACGCAGCAAATATCGATGCCAATCCAGTTAACCCTGATCAAATTCTAGCATTTAAGGTTCTTTGGGACCAAGCTACCCTTAGTGAGACTTATCAAGCAGTCATACTGGAGCTAACGACGCTATCAGAAACTGTTATCGTAGAGTTTGGGTCTGATCACGATTCAGATTCTTGGCTTTCCTTCAGATGGGGAGAAGATGGCTGGATTGTGGCCGAGAAGCTCAACGACAAGCAGTTATATCTCATCTCTCCCGATGGGGACAGCCCACAGCGACTTACCGATCTGGCCTTGGGAGCCTTTCATAATCCCTGCTGGGTAGCCGATGGTCAGGAAATCCTTACCCTGGGTTATGGTTCTGACGGGAGAGGCTCACGCATTCGTACGGTAAATTTGGAGGGAGCCGTACAGCGCGAATTTTTGCTGGCTGATGTGCCTCCTTCTTTCGTTGGGTACCATCAGTTTGCTGACTGGCGTGCCGATAGCCTGCTGGTCTCTAGCAACGCAAACAGCGACGGAGACATCCATGACCTGGTGGTCTTCTCTTATCCGAGTATGGAACTGGTGAAGCGCATTCCTGTGATCGATCCAGCATCTCAGGCGGCCATTCTCCATCAGGAGTGGTGGCCAGGTACCGAGCGTATCCTCTGGAGCAGTCGAGGTGCGCTTTATGCGACCAACTGGTTGACGGAAGAAACCGAAACCATCTGGGAGAGTTGCGAACAACCCATATGGCCAGAATTTACCGTAACAGCCGATGGACAACAGGTGATCTGCGCTATTGGTGAGAGTTTCATGCGGGAAGATTTAGGGATTCCCGAACGTAGCATTCACCTCTACTCGCTTGATCTGACTTCAGGCGTAATAAGTAGGGTAAAGTAAATAGAGACGCAAACGATAACTATGACCCACATATCCTTCATGGTCCGGGGGCTGCTAGCAGCCCTCGGCCTCCTCACTCTCCTGACGACAGGCTGTCAACAAGAGCCTGAGGTGATCGAAAGCGATTGCCCCCCCTTACCAGAGTCTGGCCCCCGCGAAGAGATTGGTAATGGTATGCCAGATTTTTCCGATTTACCTAACATTGCCTTCTCTGCTATTGGGGGGGTAGCATACATCCATCCCGATGACGCAAGACTAGTTATCACAAGAAAAGGAATCGCCAACGATGATCGTACTGAATACCTACGCTATGGCATGGTTAAGTATCACCTAGATACCAGAGAAGAGAGCTGGGTGTATGAGGGCGACTCATGGGGATCTGCGTCCAACTGGAGTCGGACGGGCTGGCTCCTATTTGTTGTACAGCATCGGTTGTTGCTCGTCAGCACCGAGGGCGAGCCTAGTCGGGAGCTGACCACCTATCCAGGGCAGTTTTATGGGC
>CAYVAP010000665.1:0-3141 GCA_964449365.1 uncultured Bacteroidia bacterium | reverse complement strand
AAAGTGCCTGATACCCTTATACCTTGTTTCCCTTATACCCAGCCGTTCATATAGGTGAGTAAAGATAGCCGCTTGTGCGGCCACTGAGTAAGCCAATATGAGCGGTAGGTAAACGCTGTGCCTGACTGATCTTGCCCCCTTATACCCTTGTACCCTTACACCCCTGACCGTTCATATAGGCGGGAGTTGGGGCCTACATCGGCCTCAAAGGGGAAAGGGATACATTCCCTATTTCGAAGGATCATTCCTTCACCCACACCCGCAACTGCGTACCGCCCAGGGTAAACGAATGCATCTTGCCGCCTTGCAGGCGCTCGTGCTCGGGGGTATCGGGATCTTTCACGCCCTCAATGTGGTCGAAGCTTGCGTTGCTGCCAGCCAGCTTCCAGTTGCCTTCGGGCACGAAGATGCGGTCCCAATCATGGGCCTCGCTACCAGTATTGATCAGCACCATGATGCGATGGTCCACGAGGTAGCCGAGTTGATAGGGATTGGGCGTGTCGAGCCACACGTAGTAGCCGTGCGGCGAGGTATGCGCGATGCGAAAGGCCGCGCCATAGTCGCTCCGGCGAAAGCGATTGAGCCCGCGCCAAAAGGCGTGCATGCCGGCGTAGTCGCAGGGACCGTCGGCCTTGGTTTGGCCCACGTTCTCCCAGACAAAGCGGTTGGCGGCCCGCATGTTGTAGGTATCGCGCTTGCCATGTAGGTAGACCTTGGTGCCGTCCACCATCTCCTTGACCGTCTCTTTCAACTCAGCCAGGCCCTTGCTGCGCATCATTTCGGTACCGCCATGGGTGACGATGGGCCCGCAGGTGGTGTATAGCAGCAGCGCCGCGATCTTGTAGCGGTCTTCATCCACGCCCTTGCGCCCGTCCCAGTTGGTGGTGGCAAAGCGATCGGCCAGGGCCCAGTTGTCGTGGATGTCGAGGTAACTGATGCCGCTGTTGGGGGTGCGGTCGTCGGGGAAGGTGCAGGTCAGGGCGCGCTTGACGTTCTCGTGCTCCTGGTAATTGCCGCCGGCGAAGCCCTGGTCGCGCCCCCACTCTTCGGGCGTACTGGTGGGGCCTTTGTAGGCGGTGCGGGTGTCGTCCTGAAAAAAGGTGATGGGCGAATTGTGCTTGTACCAATCCCAACTGGGGTTGGCCTCGAAGTCGGGATCGAAAGAGCCGATCCACGGCTCGCCATAGAGGATGATATCCGACCCCAGGGCATGGCGCAGCTTGCCCAGGGTCTGCCGGTCGATTTGCCCGGCCAGATCGACGCGAAAGCCGTCGATGCCAAACTCCTCGATCCAGTGCTGGCACTGGTCGATCAGCCAGCGCTGCACCATGGGGCGGTTTTCGGTCTTGACCTCGTTGCCGTATTCGCCGATATGCGCCAGGTTTTTGGTGCGGTAGTGGTAGAGCTTGCCCAGCACGTTCCAATGGAAGAAGTAGGGGTCTTCGTCCATGTTTTCCGCTGTGTGGTTGGGCACGATGTCGATGATCACGGCGATGCCCTCGTCGTGAAAAGCCTGCACCAAATCGCGAAACTGCTCCCGCTGAGCGCCGTGCTCGGTGCCCTTTTGGCGAAAGCGCGTCTCCACCGCAAAGCAATGCGAGGTGCGATAGCCCCACTGGTAATTTTCCTCGGCGATGCCCTGCTCGATCATGAAGGGATCATCCTGGAAGGCAGGCCGCCAGTTTTCATCCGGATAATGCAAAAACTCCTGCACCGGCATGAGGTGCACCACGTTGATGCCCAGATCGACCAGGTAGTCGAAGCCCACGGGCTCGCCTCGGCTATTCTTCAGGCCGCGCTGGTAAAAGGCGGGTAGGGTGCCTTTCAGGTCCTCCGAGACCGGCAGGTTGTCGGTAAAGTCTTGCACGTGTACCTCGTAGGCGATCACGTCCTCCATGGGCGGAATGCCATCCTTGAGCGGCGTAGCCGGGGTGGTTTTGGGCCAGACCCGGCATTTGCCCCAGGTATCATCGCTCACCCGGCAGTAGGGATCGCTGATGTGCACCGGCACCGATTCGTAGTAGTGGCTGCCCGGCTCGTCGGCGGGCCCATGCACGGTAAAGTCGTACCAGACGCCTTGCAGATTTTCTTCGAAGAAGACCTCCCAGACGCCCCCTTCGTCGCGGGTCATCTCCACGGTTTGGTAGGCGGTGGGGTCGTCCTTTTCGCGGTAAAGGTAGAGCCTGACCAGCTCCGCGCGGGGCGAAAAGATGCGAAAGACAGTCTGTTTGCCATCTGCGCTGAGGTTGGCCCCCAGTTCTTTGGGCGAATAGAGGTCCTGGAAAATGGCCTCGAAGGAGCAGTAGGCGCGCAAGTCGGCCTGCGGCAGCTCCAGGAAGTATACCCGACGCAGGTCGAGGTCCTCCGCAGGGATGATGAGGGACTCGGTCTCGAGGTTGGGCAGCACGTCGGCGATGGGGATTTCGCGGCCCGTATGGTCAGTCAAGCGCCAGTAGTCGGGATCGAGGGGGCGCTCGGTGGCGTAGGTCTTGGCCCAGATGCCGCGGGGGCGGCGTAGCTCGGCGATCAGGGTAGGTGGGGTCATGTGTTGGAGGAAAACGAGGTTGCTGCCCTTCTCATTGGGGGCAGAGCGAGGCGGTGTGAGCCACGCCCCGTCATCGATACGAAATTTAAACTCCGCGCGGATAGGAATCACCCCTAAATCGGGATTTGCCACTGGCAAGCGCCAGATGCCATCCGCGTAGCGGGTCAATTGCCAGGCCGGATCGGCCATGTCCTGGCTCCAGCCACGAAAAGATCCCGTGACCACCACCCGGTCCAGGTCGGTCTGTTGATAGGCAGCTTCATCGAAGATAAACCAGGTAGTGTCTTCCTGCTGCCAGTAGCCCATCACCTGTGTACTATCGGGCAGGGCCTGAGCAGGGAGGAGCAGGGGAAAGAATAGAAAGAAGGACCATAAAGGAGATCGGGACCGTAGGCGGGAACATCTTGGGGGCAGCATGGGCGGTGGGTTATCGGTTCATCGGCCGATGAACATAGTGATTTCTTCCCAGTCGCCATGGGTGAGTCGGGGGCAAATGATGATAGGGAACGGATCGGGGGCTTTGGAGCAAACGGAGAGGTCGAGGCTAAGTAACAGTCGAAAAATAACCTCCCTTTTTCCATTTTAGGCAAAGAAAT
>CAYVAP010000664.1:0-3147 GCA_964449365.1 uncultured Bacteroidia bacterium | reverse complement strand
CACCTTTGCAATGGCAGGTCTAAATGCCTGGCCCGGCTTCCTCCTACTCGATTAGGCATGGTTACAGACGAAGGCACGGCTACGCCGCTATCGGTCGTGCGTTTGACTCGGCGGCAGGTGGTAAAATCTGATAGCCGCAGCGCGGCGGCAATGTTTGTAGGCAGTTCATGTCCCCACGGTGTAAGCAGCGTAGCTGCGGCACCCCTCAAAACGCCCAGCCCACACTGGCCCCCACCCCCGGCGAGCCGACATGCACCCGCCAGGTCAGGCCCTGGCCGCGGGGTTGGTAGCGGTAGCCAACCTGGATGATGGGGGCTAAGGGCAAAACCAACGACGTGCCTCCCGGCACATACACGTAGGCCGCCCCCAGGCCGCCCTCGAAGCGATGGGCGCCCGCCCCAATGTGAATCTGATGGGTGAAGGGAACCAGCCAGAGCGTGGGCTGATCCTTTGCCAGCGGCATACCTCCTCCCACTCCCAGTCTCACCCCCGCCTGCACGTATCCATCTGGTGTGCGCCCGTAAGTGTATTCGTAGCCGAGGGCGGAAAACAAGGTAGGCCCGGATCTGTCTGGAAACCAGTCGCCTTCCAGCCAAAGGGCATGCCGACTCGATGGTACCCAGTTGCTGCTGCCTGGCTGGGCGTGAAGCAACGTGGCTAAAAGGCAGCAACCAAGTATGGTGATAAGTTTCATCCTGTACAGAAGTCAGGTGATGACCCCATGCTCAAAACGCCCAACCCACGCTCGCCCCTACTCCGGTTACGCCCAGGTGAGCGCGCCAGATTGTACCGCGCTTGGGTGGCTGGAAACGATAGCCCAGTTGCACGATGGGAAAAACGGGAAGGAAAATACTTGTCAAGAAAGAGGCCCCCAGCACGGCTTCGAAGCGGTGGACATTGGCCCCAAAACTGAAGCGATTGACCACGGGCACCCATAGCCCGCTTGCCCAGGAATCCGGAATATCCTGAATAATTCCAGCACCGGCACGCACGCCCATCTGCATTCTGCCGCGCTTAGATCGCCAGTACTCATACTCATATCCAACACTGTGAAACAGAATGCTGCTACTCAGAATGAACCAACTACTTTCCACAAGGATGGCATGGCGCGGGGCAAAGGCGAAGTTGGCGGTGTCAGCTTGCGTCTGCGCGATGGCAAGGGAATAAAGCCAATTGAGACCTACAAGAAGGATCAGGAGACGTTTCATGGTAGAATGGTTTGATTCAAACAATAAATCAAAGATGGTCGATCGGCCTCAACAAAGTCGATCAACCATTTGTAAGAAGCAGTCAGAGCAGCCCTTCGCCGCCGCCACTTACCGGTACGTACAGCGAGTTACTGACACTCCTTCCTAGCCCACCCTGCTCAGTCACCGTCACGTCAATGGTGAGGCTAGTCGACCCATTGTGAGGCACTGACACAAATTGACTGTAGGTAGAGGAGCTAGAAGGCGCTCCGCCATTCCAACTGTAGGTAACCCTGCTGGTAGCCCCTCCTACGATAGCTGTCCAAGTATAGGTACCACTATTATGAATGCTAGCCGGCGAGATGCCAGGTCCAGCGATTCCCACGGTCAAGGTTGGTGGTGGCGGTGGAGTTGCAGCCGCTATGGCAGCAGCTTCTGCGTCAATGACACCCCAACCAAAGTTACTATCTCGACTGTTACCCATACTAGCCGCTTGACGCAGATCATGAAATACTTGACTACGGGTGGCACTGGGGTTCACTGACCAAACCAGTGCAGCAATGCCTGCGCAGGTGGCGGTAGCGGCGGAGGCAAAGTTTGACCAAGCATACCCTGTTCCATCATTCAACTGCGTACTGACAGCATTAGTACGGTTGTACCAAGGCCCGTCTTGTACGTAAGCCCCAAAATCCACAATGCTACCTGTGTGGCATCGCCCCGCCTTGGCAAGATTCGTATGCGAACTACTGTTTGAAAAATGGAGTCCTGTAACCGCAATGGTCTCTGTTATCAATGTATTTGCCGGAAAAACTGATGCATCCAACTCACTCCCAGCCGCCGCAAAAATCATTTTCTCTTTGGTCCAATAAGCGTACTCAATGGCATCTTCGATTTCCGGATTGGGCCATGTCTTACCAATGGACATGCTAAGAATTCTGACCGCCGATTGATCGGCTGCATGCTCGACGGATAACGCTACTGCATCTTTCTGGCTCGCAGAATTGATCACCACATCATTCCCAGTGCGATAGCTGATCAGATTGGCCCGGTAAGCGACCCCGGTGATGCTGCCGTCTCCATTGCGGGGATGGACGATTAGCCCAGCCATGCGCGTGCCATGCCCACACTGATCATCGGGGTCGTTTTGTGCGCTAGTGAAGCGGTCTAGCTTCTGAATGGTACGCCCACTCGATTGACCAGAAGTGAACAAGCCATTCTGATCCAGGTGATCATTGTTTGGATCTACCCCCGTATCAATCAGAGCCACAGTGATGCCACTACCCTGTGGGCTTACGTTCCAGGCAGCGGGTACCCGGTGGGTAACGTCTCCAATGTGCCAGGATACGGCTGAGTTTGGTGACACGAAATCTAGGTCTGTAGCAGTTGAAATACTTCCCGTTCTCTCCGAACAACCAGAAGACCGCTGAACAGTGTAGAGATACGCCTCCGGCACATAACCGTGAGGCGCCACGTATCGAATGGTAACAAGCTGCCTCAGCTTGGCTAATATGGCATAGTCATGTACGCGCACGTGCATAATGGGTAAGTGTGCGTAGGGGAACATGATCACATCCTCCTCAGTCACGCGCGGTCTCGTCATGTCATCGTTCATTTCCTAGAGGATGAAGCCAATAGTGTAAGCCCTAGCGTAGCGCCAGTCTTCTTGGTCAGGATCATAGCTTTCCCAGTCGACGTCATCAAAGTGGGCGGGCTTATATCCGACTGCGATCACGCTGTCGCTCTCAACCACCGCACTCCACAGCAGATAAGGGTGCTTGGTCTGCCAGTGGTGTTGCTCGCCTCGTTGGTGTTCATCCCACAGCATCTGAAACAGCGCCAAGCCTGTCATCGGAGTCGAATCCCGCAAAGGAGGCACGTCAAGTTCAGGGTACTCAAAGTCTGGCCAATCTTCTTCCGTGGCATTGATGTTCCCTATCGTGTCCGAGCCAGTCGGCGTCAG
>CAYVAP010000663.1:0-3152 GCA_964449365.1 uncultured Bacteroidia bacterium | reverse complement strand
GATGGATTGGAGAAGTTGGTCCAGGTCCAAGTTATGGGGATAAAGAGTGGAAAGGGAAAAACCTAGAAACGCCTTTAGGATTTGATAGTGATTTCACAAATAGAAACACCACCTTTATGACCTATAATTTACTTCATCTTGCATCATTGTTGAAAAAAAATGATGGATATTCAAATTACGGAAATTCTCGAAAGGAATGGGATGATGGGGAACGATGGGAGTTCGAAAATCCAGAGTACAGATAAAAAAATAACAGGCTACAACGTTTAAGCATCAAATGCTGGGGCTGCAAGGCGCGCCCCGGCCTTTGATGTTTGGCTGGACAGAGCCCTCGGGGCAGCAGGCCGTGGTTGTCAGGCTGTGGGGGAGTACCTCACTTTGAGGCAACATGAATGTCTTGCCCAAATATGATCAAGCCGTCATCCCTTTGGAAAAACTCCGCGATTACGCACTCAATGCCCGTCATCCATACGGCAAGCATAAGGCGAAAGTCTTCGAGGCTGTTCTAGGGATTGGGGCCGATGAGGCTGAATGGCTGGCCACAGAAATATTGGCCCAACTGCCCAACCATGAAGCTAGCTCCGGAAAAATAGATGCCTATGGAAAAAGGTACATTGTTGACCTAAAAATCCGTAAATTAGATCAGGAGGCTTGGGTTCGAACAGGATGGATCTTTCTCACAGGGACGGACTACCCACGCTTGACCACTTGCTACATTCCAAAACCAGAAGAGTTATGAAAACGAGAGAAATAAAATTGCTTGATGTGGTCGCCATGCTGAAGGATGTCTCTGTTGAAGGGGTTGTATTGGGGCAAGTCGGTACTGTGGTCGAGTTGCTTGCACCTAGCGTTTACGAAGTGGAGTTTACCAATCAAGATGGTGAGACCATCGCTATGCTAGCAGTTAAAGAAAAAGATTTGCTTCTACTTCACTTTGAACCTGTAACCGCCTGAAATAAAAAGCCGCTAACAAGGTACAGCCGCCCATGCAGGCCCCTCCCCAGCGCAGTCATGAGAAAAGCCTGCACGGCGGCTGTACGGACGTTGTGCCACATATAAAAAAGAAAAGAGATTTTTTATCTTTGAGTAAAAATGCCAGAGATTTCTAAATTCTACGGAATCATTATCCGGATGTATTTCCAAGACCACAATCCACCACACTTTCATGCAGAATATCAAGGAATGAAAGCAGAATACGATATCAAAACCTTAGATATATTGGCAGGAAGACTTCCTAAGCGAGCCAACGCATTGGTGCTGGAGTGGGCATCTGAACACAAAGAAGAGTTGATGAACAACTGGAAAAAAGCGATTGTTCCTACTGCGTTAGACAGAATTGAACCATTAAACTAATGAACCAATGAATCAAGTAATTGAGCTAAACGTGCTGGATAATTACCGGATATGGCTTAAATTCAATGATGGAGCAGAAAAGATTATTAATTTCCGTCTATTTTTAGGAAAAGGGTTTACATCAGACTTGCTTGACTATGAAAAATTTAAAAAAGTATTTATTGAACCAGGAGGGGGAATTGCCTGGGAAAATGGATATGATTTTTGCCCCAATTACTTGAAGGAATTGGCCGAAGAAAGAAAGTACGTGTCATAACATTCTGCAAGCGCTATGCTACGAGCGATGCCCTTGCTAGCGCCTGCAGTGGTCGTTAGCTACCATCCAAAAGAAACAAATCAAAGAATTCCTTAACACGTAAAGGGTGATAATGCGTAACCATTTGATCGTGAGCCAACGATTAGATTGGATTGTGCGGCACGTATAATAGGTGTATATTTCAGGAAAATGGAAGCGGGAATATGGAAAAAATAACCAAGGATATACCGGATCAAGTAAAGGAAGCCGTACACCAGATGGATGAAGAGGCAGAAATAATCTTGTTCGGATCGAGAGCGAGAGGAGATTGTGGACCCGATTCAGATTGGGATTTTCTGATCTTACTGAAGGACAAGCTTACTTCTGAAAAGGAGGAGTTGATAAGGAATAGGATCTATGACATCGAATTGGAATCGGAGGAAGTGATCACCTCAATAATTGAAGGTCGTGGCTCCAACTGGGAGTTGAGCTTGCTGGAAGCCTTGATAGTCAGCAGCCCCCAGCGAGCCAACTCCCTATCGACGCCACCACCTAATTGAACAAAGATCAGAATGGGAGAAATATGAAGAAACACTGATCTACAAAAATATTGAAGAACAGGGAAAACTGGTGGCGTAGTCAAAATGTCCGGCGATGAGTTATTCAAAAGAGGAATTAGCCAAATACAGGATAAAAAGATCGAAAGAGTGGTTAGAAGAGGCAGAAATCCTAAGCCAATCAAATCACTGGAATACAGTAGCCAATAGATTGTATTACTCCTGCTTCTACATGGCCTCCGCTTACCTGGTGGCCAATAATATGGAGGCGTCGACTCATAATGGTATAAAAACGGGCTTTAATAAAGAGTTGATAAAAGAAGGCAAACTGGATAGGCGATATGGAGAACTATATAACAAACTCTTCAACTTGAGGCAGGATGCAGATTATAGGGACTACAGGGATGTGAGCAAAGAGAAAATAATGCCGCTGATCAAGGATGTCGAGCAATTAATCAACAATGCTTACTGTCCAGAATGAGGGGGCAAGATCAAGGCGCGGATGGAGTGGCCAAAGTGGGAGAAAATTCGTATGTTACACTAAACTTAATCAAGTAGAGTCCGTGAATAGCATTCAACTTCATCTCCCTGAGGGGCTACCAGTCAGTCAATTTGAGCTGAGCATGCTGTTTGCGGCCAAGCTATTTGAGGAGGGGCTGATTACATCTGGGCAGGGAGCCGAAATGGTGGGCCTTTCCAAACATGCTTTTATCGAGCTGTTGGGTAAGCATAAGGTATCCATCTTCCAGTATGACATCGACGAGATCGAAGAAGACATTGCCAATGCCTGAAGGATTCGTCATTTCGGAGGCCAGCCCTTCGATTGCCTTGGTGGATATCGGGCAAGTAGATTTGCTGCAACAGATGTATCAGCGTGTCCCAATCACGGATGTGGTCAGAGGAGAGATTCATGCAGACTTGCCAGAATGGATTGAAGTTTCACCCGATTATGAAGCTCAACCGTATCAATGACTCTGTCTGGAGCTCGATGCTGGGGAGTACCTCAG
>CAYVAP010000662.1:0-3156 GCA_964449365.1 uncultured Bacteroidia bacterium | reverse complement strand
CAGGGCCTTGTTGGCGTCGTCGAGGTTGAGCAGCTTGTCGTACGGGACATCGGCCTCCGCCAGTAGCACGTTCATGTGGCCGGGCATCCGACCCGCCACGGGATGAATGGCGTATCGCACCGAGACGCCGTTGCCTTCCAGCACTTCTTCCAGCTCATGGGCGGTCTTTTGAGCCTGAGCCACCGCCATGCCGTAGCCGGGCACCATGATCACCGACTCAGAGTAGGCCAGCAGGATGGCCACATCGTTGAGGGTGGCTTCGCGCACGACCTGATCGCCATCGGTAGCAGCCGAGCTGCCGCCTCCGCCAAAGCCACCGATAACCACGCTGAGCAGGGAGCGGTTCATGGCCACGCACATCTGCACCGTGAGAATGGTACCCGAGGCTCCGACCAGGATACCCCCCACCAGCATCACCTGATTGCTGTAGACGATGCCTGCCAAGGCTGCCGCCACGCCGGTGAAAGCGTTGAGCAGCGAAATCACCACGGGCATATCGGCCCCCCCAATGGGAATCACGAAGGTCAGCCCGTAAATGAGCGATACGACCATGATAGCCACCACGATACCAAAACCGGCGGTAGGAACGGCAATTTTGTAGATGATCATAGCCAAGATGATCACCAGCAGGGTCATGTTGATCGCTGTAGGAGCCGGGATTTTGACCTTGCGGTCGTTGATCAGACCCTGTAGCTTGCCATAGGCGAGCAGGGAACCGGTGAAGGCCACCCCCCCCACAAACATGGCCAGGTGCGTGGTGGTGTGTACACCTGCGGCGATTGCGTTGGAACCTTCTACCGCAAAGGCCGCCTGATAGTCGATCAACTCGATCAGGGAAATAGCCACGGCGCAGGCCCCACCGAGGCCGTTGAAGATGGAGACCATCTGCGGCATGGCCGTCATGGCCACCCGGTTGGCCGAGGTGAGGCCGATGGCGGCCCCCACGCCGAGTCCGGCGAAAATCAGAATGTAGTTGAGGCCCTTGCCAGCGAAGCTGACTTCGCCCCCCTCTACCGGTAGCAGCGTGACCAGGATGGAGAGGCCCATGCCGACGGCAGCGAGCAAGTTGCCGTTGCGAGCCGTTTTGGGGCTGCTCAGTTGTCGCAGCCCGAGGATAAAGAGGGTTACCCCGATCAGGTAGCCCAGGTCGATGATTAGTTTGAGCGCCATAGGAGCTTATTTCTTTTTCTTGAACATTTCGAGCATACGGTTGGTAACGGCATGGCCGCCCACCACGTTGATCATGCCGAGCACAATGCCGATGAAGCCTAGCACCAGCGCCAGGTAGTCGGTCGGTTCAGCACGAAGAATGAGGATAATGGCCCCGATGATGACCACGCCACTGATCGCATTGGCCCCCGACATGAGGGGTGTGTGCAGTACTGTGGGCACGTTGCTGATCAATTCGAAACCAAGAAAAATGGCTAGGACCAGCACGTAGATCATCAACAGGTTGTTGAGGAGAAAATCTATGAGCACTTGCATGGGAGTAAGAGGTTAACTCAGTGATCAGTGATCAGTGAACAATGAACAGTGATCAATGAGCAGTGAACGGGGAGCAGTGAGCAAGGAACGGTGAACAGTGAGCAGTGAGCAGTGATCAAGGAACAGTGAGTAGTGATCAATGAACGGTGAGCAGTGAGCAGTGATCAATGAACGGTGAACAGTGAACAGTGAACAATAAGCAGAAAAAACTAGGGTAAGAACTGATCATTGACCATTGATCATTGACCATTGACCATTGACAAATTGATTATTGCACTGCGGCTGGCATTTTACCCAGGAAGGTCTTTTGCACCACGTCATTTTCGTAGTCGATGCTGTCGGGACCTTCGGGGAAGACATACTTGATGAAATTGAGCATGTTATTGGCTAGAAGCAAACTGGCATCGCGGGGCATGGTCGCGGGCAGGTTGGAGTTGCCGATGACGCGTACGCCGCTGTGTACCACGGTTTCGTCGTTTTTGGTGACGGCGCAGTTGCCTCCGGTAGCGGCCGCCAGGTCGATGATCACACTACCGGGCCGCATGGCTTCTACCGTGCGCTGTTCAATCAGAATCGGAGCCTTCCGGCCAGGGATGTTGGCGGTGGCGATGATCACATCTGCCCGCGCAGCCCGTTCATGGATCAGCTCTCTTTGTTTGCGTTGATACTCTTCCGTTTGCTGTACGGCGTAGCCACCTGCGCCCTTGTCTTCGGTGGCTCCTGGCACCTCGATAAATTTGGCACCAAGGCTCTGTACCTCCTCTTTCACGGCAGCGCGCACATCAAAAGCTTCGATGGTCGCGCCCATGCGCTTGGCCGTAGCGATGGCCTGTAAGCCGGCGACCCCGGCCCCCAGCACCAGCACTTTGGCCGGAGGGATGGTCCCTGCGGCAGTCATCAGCATAGGAAAATAACCGGGCAGTTGCTCGGCGGCCATCAGCGAGGCTTTGTAGCCAGCCAGCGAGGCCATGGAAGAAAGCACGTCCATGGATTGGGCGATGGTGGTCCGCGGGATCGAGTCCAGGCTGAAGGGCCGCAGGTCGGTTTGCTTGAGGGCTTCGACCAGCTCGGGGTTGCCCCGAGGGTCGAAGAGGGAGACCAGGATAGTACCTGCCTTGAGCTTGCTGCGCTCAGCTTCTGCCAGCGGAGCAATGCTGATGAGTAAATCCTCACTCTGGAGCAACGTGCTACGGTCAGCGAGCTGAACCCCTACCGCTTGGTAGGCAGCATCTGAGTAGTATGCCTTTTCTCCAGCCCCCCGCTCCAACGTGAGCTGGTGGTCGAGCTTGATCATTTTTTCCGCTACCGAGGGAATCATGGCCACTCGGGCGTCAGCGGATTCTTTGAGAATACCTATGTTCATATGCGAAAAAGAGGTCTGAGGTAGTTGGGGATATGGAAATAATCATATATTCCACACTAATCCAAAAAAATGAAGTAGTCTTTTGCCCCGGATGCGAACGAGATACAGTGCAGCAGTGAAGGTAATAGCTATTAGGTTGATGACGAATGACTTTTAGTCCATGCGTGGTGAATTTTTGCGGCATTCGCCCGATCTCAATCCAACGCTTGTATCTCACGCCCCGGCTTGGCATAGCTCAGCCGTGCCAGGCGCTGCCCTCGATAGTAGCCATCCAGGCCATTGACAGTCAGGATACCCGCCACGGCCAG
>CAYVAP010000661.1:0-3161 GCA_964449365.1 uncultured Bacteroidia bacterium | reverse complement strand
GTCCAAAAACCAGACACACTTTTTCTAAAAGTTCTGCACAGCCTAGGTATAAGGGAATAAGGTGATCAGGTACAGCATTTACCTTCCGTTCCTCTTGGTTCACTCAGTGGCCGCCCAAGCGGCCAGGTTTACTTCCAATTACGAATGCCTGATTACGAATTTCGAATGCGAAGCACTAGCTACCCCACATATTGGCTCACTCGAGGGGTGCACCTACGGGGCAACCTTACAGACTTTGAACCACGAAACTGATGACTCGTCTTAGCCCCCGATCACTTCCACCCCGGCTCGAGCCACGTGCTGCCAAAATTCGGGGTAAGATTTCTGCACCACTGTGGGGTCATAGATGCTGAGGTGGCGGGTACGCAAGACCAGCGGCGCAAAGGCCATAGCCATGCGATGATCCTCGTAGGTCTGGATGAGGGCCGGCTTGGCCTGAAATCCCCCTCCGATCTGCAGCGCGTCGGTTTCGGCTTGCACTTCTACCTCAAACTTACTCAGCTCATTGGCCAGCGCTTCGATCCGGTCGGTTTCCTTGATGCGCAGGGTGTGGAGCCCCGTGAGGCGCAGTGGTTGCCCGAGGGCGGCGGCTAGCACGGCCAAGGTTTGGGCCAGATCGGGAAATGCGGTACAGTCGATCTCGCGGGGCGCATCCGTAGCTTTCCCTTGGCGTAGTTGAACGCCCGCCTCGGTGTAGTGGGTCTCTACCCCAAAGCCCCGCATGAGCTCGGCAATGACTTGGTCGCCTTGAAAAGAACGCTTGCGCAGCCCAGAGAGGGTTATCTCGGCTCGGTCGGCCAGGGCCACGAAGCTGTACCAATAGCTGGCCGCCGACCAGTCGCTTTCGATGGTGTAGCTCCCCCCCTGGTACGGTTGCTCAGGAATCAGCAGGGTATTGCCTTGCCAGCTTACCTCGACCCCAAAGTGCGCCATCAACTGCCGGGTCATCTCCAGGTAGGGCCGCGAGGTCAGCTCGCCCATGAGGGTGATGCGTAAGCCCCCCGGCAGGATGGGGGCGATCATAAGGATGGCCGAAATAAACTGGCTGCTCACGTTGCCTGCCATCTCAAGCTCACCACCTTGCAAGCGTTGGCCGCCCTTGCTCACCACGTGCAAAGGCGGGTAGCCGTCCTGCTTCCAATATTCGATTTCGGCCCCGAGGCTGCGCAGCGCATCCACCAGGATCCCGATGGGGCGCTTGCACATGCGCGGGGTGCGCGTGAGGATCTGATCGGGACGGATGGCTGCGAAATAGGCGGTGAGAAAGCGCATCGTGGTACCGGCGTCTCCTACGTCTAGCACGTGGCCTTCCGAGTCTAGTAGGCGACGCATGGTCTGGGTATCGCGCGCCGTGGAGAGGTTGTGTAGCTCGATAGGGGCCTCGCTGAGGCCCTGCATGATCAGTACGCGGTTGCTCTCACTTTTGGAGGCGGGCAGGGTGAGGGTGAGGTGCAGGTCGGCCTGCGGAGCAGAAAGCGATAGCATCAGGGGTAGATTCTAAAACGAAAAGGGTAGCGAAAGCCTCTCAGCCGTTGGAGAGCCGACTGATGGTCTGGTAAGCAAAAAATCGACCGTTAAGCTTCCGGAGGTAGGAAAAAAAAGTTGTGGTGAGGATGGCGCTCTGGCTCGAAAGGCAGCAAGGTGTCGTGGTCGAGCACATGGATGCGGTACCCTAGCTCTTGTAGAATGTCGAAGCAGCGCCGACGGTTTTCGTTGTCCCACAGTTCGCAGTAGATCAGGGGGCGGTGGCGACGAATGAGGCTTTGGCCCCTCATCAGGACGAAAAGCTCGTATTTTTCGACGTCCATCTTGATGGCGTGTATGGGCTGATCCTGCAAAAAGTCTAGCTCATCGAGCGGCATCTGATCCACGTGGTAGTCATCGGCCTGGGCGTCGTAGCCCTCGATGCTGTCGTGCTCGACGTGAGAAAGGACATGCATGCGTACCCCTTGGAGCAGCGGCATGGTCATGCGTACCCGGCGGGGCCGATCGCCCAGAGCAATGGGGTGCAGCGAGACATTGCGCAGGCCATAGCTCTTGACCACGCGCTTGAGGGCGCGATAGTTTGCTGGTACAGGCTCAAATGCAAAAATGTTACCTTGCGGCGCTTGACGAGCCATGAGCACGGTCATGATGCCGATGTTGGCTCCGATGTCGAGGCAGATGGCGTGAGCAGGCAGCATGCGCAGGAAAAAATTGAAATCGCCCTCTTGACGGGGACCATCCCAGCGCAGGGTGAGGATTTTGAAGTGGGCAAACAGGACTAGATAGCGATCGAATCCCAGTAATCGCTGCAAGGTTGCCTGAAGGGCTTTTTTCATCCGGTAGACATTCGTGAGCATCAGGCCCATAGGGAAATCCTCCCTTGATGGTGCGGGAAAGTTAGGGAAAATCCATCCAGATTGAAATAATTCAATGGAATCTCTATTTTAGCCGATCGGTAAGATCAAGGTGAGACATGAGCCGAAAGTGGTTGATATATGCAGGGATGCTGTGGCTGGGACTGTTTAGCAGTGTTGGCTCTTCAGCCCAGACAGAAAAGCGGCTCTTTCACCGCGGAGAGGAGCATTTGCGTAGGCGTGCTTATGAAAAAGCCGAGCTGGACTTCAGCATGGTGCTGCAGTTGGATCGTACCCGCGAGGATGCCTTTTTCAATCGGGGCTACGCCCGCTTTTGCCTCAAAGACTATGTCGCTGCCATCGAAGACTTCAACCGGGTCATCGATCTCGATCCGGAGTACGAAAAGGCTTATTACCTGCGAGGCATCTGCAAGCTTGGGCTGGAAAACTACGTGGAGGCGGTCAAAGACCTCAACCTGGCGCTGCGCTTCAACCCCAAAAACGACCTCTACTATCAGGCGCGAGCCAAGGCCAAAGCCGCGTTGGAGGACTTTCGCGGGGCGGTATCCGATTTGACCGAAGCCATTCACGATTCTAAAGGCAAAAAACTGCGCTACTTTTTCGACCGCGCCCAAAGCTTCGTGAAGCTACGGGCCTACGAAAATGCCCTGCGCGATCTCACCTACGTATTGCGCAAGCAACCCCGCAACTCTGATGCATACTTTGCCCGGGCTTCGGTGCGCCTGCAAGCAGGCGACCGCGAGGGGGCCTGCATTGATTGGTCCAAGGCCGGAGAATTGGGGGATCTGACCGCTTACCAGT
>CAYVAP010000660.1:0-3179 GCA_964449365.1 uncultured Bacteroidia bacterium | reverse complement strand
GTCAGCAGGCCGTTGGGGTCCGTCCACTGATAGCTGCAGCCCGGGGTGCCACCGTTGGTGAGCGCCACCAACTGCGCCGTGTCGAGGTGGCAAAGGCTGTCGGTAGGCTGGATGTTCACCGATAGGGTCGGATTTTCCTTTACCCAGACCGAATCCACCGCCGGACAGCCCAGCCCGTCGGTAACCGTGAGGGTGTACCAGCGCGCCGTATTGATGCCTGCCACGGTCGGATTGGCAACAGTACTGTCATTCAGGCCAGCAGTGGGATCCCATTGGTAGAAAAAGCTGCCGTCGCCGCCCGAGGCGCTAGGACTGCCCCCTAGGAGGGCGCTATCGCCCTGACAGAAGACCGTGCTATCGCCCGCCTCGGCGAATAGCTGCGGATTGACGAAGACCGTCATGGTGTCGCGGAGGTCGCAACCGGCAGCATCTTGCAGCAGCACCGTGAAGGTCTGGTCGCTGAAGAGCGGTACGGTAATCGGATTGGCCAAGGTCGAATCGTCCAGACTGGCCTCAGGGCTCCAGGCAAAGGTGTAGTTGCCTTGTCCCCCGCTGGCATTGCCTTGGAGTTGGATGCTGTCGCCGTAGCAAATGGTGGTATCGGGGCTGATCTCCAAGGTCAAGGGTGCATTTAGAGTCAGGGGGAGGCTGTCTTGCGCGGTACAGTTATTGGCATCAGTGAGGGTGATGACGTAGGTCTGATTATTGACCAGGCCAATCACGTCGGTGATCGCGCTGTTGGGGGCGGTGAGGCCGGAGGTGGGGGTCCAGGCAAAGGTAATAGGACCCGTGCCGCCGCTGTCGAGGGCCACCAGGGTGAGGGTATCGGCAAAACACGCCGCGCCATCGAGGGTAGCCTGCACCGTTAATTCGGGATTGACCTCGATGGTGATCGAATCGACGATTTCACAGCCAGCGGCATCGGTTGCGACCACCACGAAGGTGGTGGTGTCGGTCAGGCCTTGTACTTGTGGCGTGGCCGAAGCTGCGCTATCCAGCCAGATGCCAGGCGACCAGTCGAAGGTAAAGCCCCCACTGCCCCCGCCTGCCGTGGCCGTCAGACCGAGGGAGTCGCCGTAACAAATCAACGAGGCCGGGCTGCTCACGCTCAAGGTGAGGGCCGGGTTGACCGGCACGGCAACGGTATCGCGGGCTTCGCAGCCTTCGCCATCGGTAACCAGCAGGTCAAAGTCGGTAGTGACCGTCAGCGGTTCGGTGCCAGTGCTGCTGTCGTTGGGCGTGGTCAGCAAGGTCACGTCCTGCCATTGGTAGCTGTAGCCGGGGGTGCCGCCGCTCACGCTGCTGCTTAGCAGGGTGGTATCGCCGTTACACAGCAGCGGCACACTGTCGAGGCTGACGATCAACTCAGGATTTTCCTTGACGTAAATCGAATCCACCGCCGTACAGCCCAGCGCGTCGGTGACGGTTACCACGTACCAGAGGCTGTCGTTGATGCCAGCCACCGTGGGATTGGCGATCTCGTCATCGTCCAGCCCGGTGACCGGGCTCCACTGGTAGAGGTAGCCTGGCGCCCCCCCGCTGCCAGTCGACGCGCCGCCGAGTTGCACATCGTCCCCAAAGCAGAATAGCACCGAATCGGCTCCCGCATCGACCACTACCGGCGGGTTGACCGTGATCAGCACCGAGTCGATCACCTGGCAGGTGCCCACCCCGATGCTGTAGTAAACGGTAAAGCTGCCGCTGCCAGCGGCGCTCACGTCGAAGCTGCCGCCAGGTGTTACCAGGCCCAGGCTATCCGACCAGGTACCCCCGCCCGGACTGGCCAGGGCATCGAGGTCATACGGCGCAGCATCGAAACAGAGGGTCGTGTCTGGCCCGGCGTTGGCCTGCTGCGGATCGACGATGCTGATTTGTAGGCTGTCCACCGCCTGGCAGCCAAACTGATTGGTCACCGTGTAGAAAAACCAGTAGCTCTGCCCCGAGGCCAACAGCCCCGGGTTGAAGGGCCCAAGGGCAGAGTCTTGCGCTGTGGTCCAGAGGTTGCCGATCACGGCTGGCCCCGACCACACCCCGTCATGACTGGCCGAGAGCAGGTAGTTGCGCAAGGTGTCGGGAATGGCTTGCCCACAGAGCACGATGGTGGTGTCGACCACATCGACGCTGGGCAGGGGGAAAACCTCCAGGGTGTCGCTGCCGCTGCTGCTACAACCCGCCGAGTCGGTTACGGTGAGGCTCACCACGTACTGCCCCGAGTCGGCGTAGAGGTAGCTAGGGTTTTGTGCGCTGCTCCCCCCTACTCCATCGCCAAAGTCCCAGGTCCAGCTGATGATCGGGCCGTTGCTAGCGGTAGATTGGTCCAGAAAATTGACCGAGTCGCCAAAGCAGACCGAGGGGGCCAGGAAATCCACCACGGGCAGGCAGCGCACGAAGACGCTGCCGCTCACGCTGTCGCGACAGCCATTGGCATCGATGGTGAGCAACGAGACGGTGTACAGCCCACAGGTGTCGTAGAGATGGGTGAAAGGCGCATCGCTGGTCTGGGTGATGACATTGCCGTCGCCCAGGTCCCACACCCAGCTGACGATGCTGCCACTGCCACTTTGCGTCAAGGCCGTGAGGGTGGTCGCTGCGCCCTGGCAGACGATATCGGCTGAGAAATCCGGCTGGGGCAGGCACCACACCTCGGCGGTGTCGACCAGGGTATCCACACAGCCATTGAGATTCTCGACGATGAGCTGTACGCCGTAGCGCCCGCAGGTATCGTAGAGGTAGGTTGGGGGTTGCAAGGTGCTGGTGCCGCTTCCGTCGCCAAAGTCCCAGGTCCAGAACTGGAGTGGCGCACTGCCCGCCTGGCTGCTGTCGGTGAAGGCCGAGAGGTCCCCTTCGCAGACTGGATCGACCAGGAAATTTGCTTCGGGCAGACAGAAAACCGTAACCGTGTCCACGATGGTGCGGCTACAGCCGGCGCTGTCGGTGATGGTCAGGCTCACCGCTTGCGGGCCGCAACTGCTGAAGACGAAGGCAGGGTTTTGAAGGGTACTGGTCTGACCGCCACCGAAATCCCAGAGCCAGGAGGCAATGGGGCCATTGCTCACGGTAGAGAGGTCGGTGAAGCGGGTGCTATCGCCCTGACATACCTCGGTGGCGGAAAAGCTCACCACCGGCAGGCAGCGCACGAAGATGTTTTGGGTGAAGGTCGCCTCGCAGCCGTTGGCATC
>CAYVAP010000659.1:0-3180 GCA_964449365.1 uncultured Bacteroidia bacterium | reverse complement strand
CCCACTCCAGAGTGTAGAAGTCGGTGGGTTCGGCCGTTTCGGCGGCAAGGCGCTGCGCTTCTTCAATTTGAGCCAATGCCTCAGACCATAAACCGACGTTGGCCAGTTCGACGGCGCGGTTGGTAGGCTGGCGGGCCGGGTGCCCCTGTTGGCCCATCAACATCGGCTGAATGCTGACCTCGACCATCTGCTCATTGATCGCATCCCAGGTAAAAACCTGGAAATAGAGGTAACGCATGCCGCAGGCATAGCAGAAGACGTAATATTCATGCAGACGCAGAATCAGTTCTGGTGTGCCATCATCGTTCACGTCTAGCACCGCCGGGCGATTGAGGCCGTGTCCATGGCCCGATTGCCCGGCAATTTCCCACAGGCGAGTGCCATCGCGACCGTCCAGGGCCAGCAGGCCATACTCTTCTGCGGCAATGATTACATCTGGCAGGCCATCGTCGGTGAGATCGGTCAAGACAGGCGCCCGCTCTAGATCGCCCTGGTAGGTAGGCGAGGCGACCTTGATCGGGTAGTACCAATGCTGCTTGCCATTGCGGTAGCAATACACGGTACGCTGATCATCGCCGAAGTATATGCGACTGCCTGCCACCGCCACACCGTTCACGTCCCCGTCGATGGGGCCATCCTGGTGGAGATGTTGCTTGACCTCGCCCGTAGCCGGGTCAAGCAGGTATACCCCGTCCTTGGGGTCGTTTAGCCTGTCGAGGCGCTCGCCGTTGGAGGGAAAGATCAGGGTCTGGCTCGTGGCATCGTAGGTGATCTGGGTGCGGTAGGTGCTCAGCCCCAAGTCAGCCTGCCACTTCAGGTCATACCAGTTGGCAATGGAGGATTGGGCCAAGAGGGAGGAGCCGAGCAGGCTGAGCAGCCAGCTTAGGCCAGCGATGGGGGGTAGATAGGGGAAGTTCATCGACAGAGGGAAATTGAGGGTTTCTACTTCCGATAATACGGCTTGAAATTGATTCTCGCAACGCTTTGGGCGCTCGCACAACTGTTTTTTCTTTTGTAGCTTTGATAAATGGCTAATTTGAGAGCCATGCTTGACCTCTTCTTCAATTTTACGAACATGAAATCCATCCTGCTGCTATGCTGCCTGCTGCCTTGCCTGCTCACCCTCGCCCAGCAAGGGCCCCAATGGGCGCTGGTCATTCACGGCGGGGCGGGCACTATCAAGCGCAAGTTGATGACCGAAGAAATGGAAGCTGCCTACCGCAAGGGACTAGAAGCAGCCTTGCAGGCGGGTTCTGAAGTGCTCCGCAAAGGAGGCAGTAGCGCTGATGCCGTGGAGGCTACCATTCGTGTGCTGGAACTCAATCCGCTGTTCAACGCAGGCAAAGGGGCTGTCTTTACCCATGCAGAGCAAGTCGAATTGGACGCTTCCTTCATGGACGGTGGCACCGGAGAGGCGGGGGCCGTGGCGGGAGTTACCACCATTAAGCACCCCATCTCTGCCGCTCGGCGGGTGATGGATAGCTCCGTGCATGTAATGATGGCGGGAGTCGGTGCCGAAGCATTTGCCCAAGCGCAGGCGCTGGAGCTGGTGCCCAATCGCTATTTCCACACCGAAAAGCGCCTGGGCCAATTGCGCAAGCTCAAAGCCCGTGATGCCAATCCTGCCCTCGATCACGACAGCGACGACGAGGACCAGGAAGCAGTCAAGAAAAAGTACGGTACGGTGGGCTGTGTGGCGCTGGACCAAAGCGGGAACCTCGCAGCAGGTACCTCCACGGGCGGCATGACCAACAAGCGCTACGGGCGCATCGGCGATTCGCCCATCATCGGAGCCGGTACCTACGCCGACAATGCCACCTGTGGGGTGAGCTGCACCGGCCACGGCGAATACTTCATCCGCCACGTAGTAGCCTACGACGTGGCCGCGCGCATGAAGTACCTCAACGAATCGGTGCAAGAAGCCGCCGACTACATCGTCAATACCTCCCTGGTAGAAAAAGGCGGCTCTGGCGGCCTCATCGCCATGGACCGAGAGGGCCACATCGCCATGCCTTTCAACAGCTCCGGAATGTTTCGCGGCTACCTCAAAGCCGATGGGGAGATCGTGATCAAGATTTATCGGGATTAATGGGGAAGCTTGGAGGTGAGAAGTGAGAAGTGGAAAGTGAGAAGTGAAAAGTGAGAAGTGAAAAGTGGGAAGTGAGAAGTGGAAAGTGAGAAGTGGAGGCCCATTGGCTGCTGGCGCAGCCAATGAAGGAACTAACATGAGGGGCTGGTCTGTGCCGAAGCCCTATCTTGCCTGGCGACCGCATACCGTTCATAATAGATGACCGACTCCCATTCAGACCATCAACCAATTAAAAATCTCGTTCCCATGCATCTAGAATTCATGCGCGAAGCCATTCGGCTAGCCTACGCCAACGTCGATCTCGGCTCTGGTGGTCCTTTTGGGGCTGTGGTGGTCAAAGACGGGCAGATTGTGGCCCGTGGCCGCAACCTTGTTACCTCTAGCAATGATCCCACCGCCCACGCCGAAGTAGTGGTCATTCGTCGCGCCTGCCAAAATTTGAATACCTACCAGCTCACCGATTGCGACCTCTACAGCAGTTGCGAGCCTTGCCCTATGTGCCTGGGCGCAATCTATTGGGCACGACCCCGCCGTATTTTCTACGGAGCCTTGCACCGCGACGCCGCTAAGGCAGGCTTCGACGATCACTTTATCTACGAGGAGCTCGCCAAAGCGCGCGAGGCACGCAGCATCCCTATGGAGCAATTGATTCCTGACGAAGCCTGGGCCCCCTTTGCCGCCTGGCAGGCCAAAGAAGATCGACAGATGTATTGATTGGGTGTCGGACAGGTTGCCTCGAAAAAAAACGATGCTACCTTATGTTTAGGCCAATTTCGGGCCACCCCAAAGTGGCGCGGATTTGCAATCCGCCGAGAAGCCATCGGATGCAACGCTCATTTCACGCTCTTTCATATACCAAAAATGTAACACCCTCTTCCTTGTAAGTAAATATAGCCGCTTGGCGCGGCCACTGAGTGAGCCAATATGAACGGTAGGTAAACGCTGTGCCTGACTACCTTATATCCTTATTCCCTTATACCCCCTGACCGTTCATATAGGTGAGTCGTTTCACCGGATCATCACCCGATGCACCGCACTGGTATCGGCGCAGGGGATCCGTTCGTTCGGGGTGTGATCCACGATCAGCTCAT
>CAYVAP010000658.1:2895-3189 GCA_964449365.1 uncultured Bacteroidia bacterium | reverse complement strand
CGGATCAGCGCGCGGAGCAGTGTCAGCGTCGGCGGGATGCGGTCGAGGGCATCCTCAGGGACTTCAAACCGCTGAGTCTGATCCAAAACAAGCTCACCAGGCGGATTTGGGTGCTCAAGGTGTTGATTCGATTGGGGGTGAACATCTATTTTCGCAGGCAAATTTTCAACTAATTGCTTACGCTTCCAAACTTACCTGATCCCGATAGGCTTCACCTTAATTTCTCTCTTATGTCCGACTACCAGTATTGTCCGCGCTGTGCCACTGCATTGGTGGTTCAGATTCGTGGTGGCC
>CAYVAP010000658.1:0-2885 GCA_964449365.1 uncultured Bacteroidia bacterium | reverse complement strand
GCTTGTGGCTGGGTATCTTGGGACAACCCCACCCCGGTGGTGGCCGCCGTGGTCGAGCGCAAGGGGCATGTGGTACTGGTCCAAAGCATCGGCTGGCCCGCACATTTCTATGGGCTGGTCGCGGGGTTTTTGGAGAAAAATGAATCTCCCGAGGAGGCGGTGCTACGCGAGGTGAAAGAGGAGCTGGGACTGGATGCCCAATTGGGCGAATTTTTGGGGCTGTATCCCTTTTTTCGCCGCAACCAATTGCTCATCTGCTACCACGTAGAGGCCGATCAGGGCGAAATCGAGCTGGAAACCGCCGAACTCGCGGCCTACCGCGAGGTGCCCCTTGCCAAGGTGCGCCCCTGGAATGCGGGCACAGGCTACGCCCTGGCCGACTGGTTGCGCAGCCGTGGCTACGAGCCCGAGTTCGTCGAAATCCGGCGCTAGCCATCAATTTCGAGCCATAAGATGCGCGTTGAACCGCGAAACGAATGGATGGCAGCGGTGGAATCGATGCAGGCAAAGCGAGTCAATGGTCGCCTATGGACGCGGGCCTTGGTAGGTGACCACCGCCAGCCAGCGCCCATCCGGGCTGATAGCCAGCCGATAAAAGTTGCCCACCCCAAGCTGACCCAGCGATTGCCAGGCCTCGTCGAGGCCGGGACGGAAAAGAAACAGCTCTTCGCCCTGCCCCATCAACAGGTAGCCCTCGGGGGTCCAGGCGTAATCTTCGCAGCCAGATAGGGTAGGGGCCACCGTTTGGTGGCTGCCTTTGCGGCTGTCCCACACTTTGATCAGCCAGGGATCGCCCGTTTTGTCCACATAGCTCAGGCGACGCTTCCCTGGTGCCTTAGCCAGCGAGCGGCCCACGCTATCGGCGACCACCTCAGGGCGCTGACGCTTGACATGGGTGATTTGCAGGCTCAGCGGCTCGGTGAGCACAAACATGCCCAGGCGCTTCTTGCGGTACCAGGCGTAGTAGCCGAGGTTGCTGAGGTCCTCCATCAGCACTTGGCCCCGCTTGTCGTCGAAGTCGAAGGCCCAGAGGCGCTGGGTAGAGTCTTCCTCTACCACGACCGCGCTATAGCTGCGGCCCTTGGGCATCACCTGCGGGGAATACTCGCTGCGGTTGCGGGTGTCGCTCAGGCGCTCGTGGGTCTGATTGGCTAGGGTATACCGATAAACGTCGGTTTGGCCGCTTTCGTCGTCGGAGACAAAGAGCAGTGCCCGGCTATCGGGGGTGAAGCTGGGCTGGTTGTCGTAGCCCTGGCGCGGGGTAAGGTTGCGCGGCGAGCCAAATTGCCAGGCCGTGCTATCGCGGCTCTGGATGCGGATGAGGTGGATGTCGGTCTCGATCTGGCTGAAGAGCCAGGCATTTCCCCACCACAGGTAAAAGGCCAAAAGGATGCGGTACATCGTCATCAGAGCTTTGGCTCTCAATATACGCAGATCTTTGGAGGAAAATCACGGGGGCGCCATTCAAAATGCGGTGCCGCATGGCCTCGCTGGGCCATGGCCGAGGCGATTCCTCACGGGGCTGGCAAGGCTGGCACCATGAGGGTAAAGGTGGTGCCGACTCTTACTTCAGAGTCGACCTCGATTTGGCCGCCGAGTCGCCCGACGGTTTCGCGTACGATATAAAGCCCGATGCCTGAGCCCTGGCTGCGCTGGTTGCCGCGATAAAACATGTCGAAGATCTTGTCTCGCACCGCAGGGTCGATGCCCACCCCATTGTCAGAGACGGTAATGACCGCCTGCTGATCATCGGCCTTCACGCGGATGCTCAGGCAGGGGTTGGACTTTTGCTGGTCCCGGTAGCGGATACCATTGCTGATCAGGTTGTTGAGGATCACCTCCAGCCGCGTAGGGTCGCTCCAAAATTCACCTTTCTGCTCGATCTGCGGCTCGATCTGCATCTGCTCTGCCCCATCGAGGTAGCGCAGGTTTTCGATGCAGCCATCAATGAGCTTCTCAAAAGGAATCACTTCCCGGCGCAGGTGGGTGCGGGCGTTGCGGCTGTAGTGGATGATGTCTTTGATGAAGCCGTCGAGCTTGTGGATACTCTTCTCCATCAGGTCGAGGTACTGATGGCGCTCGACCTCAGTATCGGCCATGCGGGTCACGGTGATCAGGCCCGCCAGAGACACCAATGGGGCCCGCAGATCGTGCGAGGTACTGTACACGAAGCGGTCGAGTTCTTCATTGACCTTGGTCAGCTCTAGGTTTTGCTGCTCTAGTTGCTCTTTGGTCTCCTTCAGCTCGGTGATGTTGCGGATGGCACCATCGTAGTAGATCTGTCCGTTTTGTTCGTCTTTGGTTTTGATGCTGCTGATCAGCCCCCAGAAGGTACTCCCGTCTTTGCGCTTGAAGAGCACCTCTTCATTCACAAAAAAGGTATTTTCTTGCATCAGCGCCACGAAGTAGTCCCGTTTGGAGGGGTCGACGTAGAGCTCGTATGGATCTACGCTGGCCATTTCCTCCTCGGATTCATAGCCAAACATTTCCACGAAAGACTTATTGACGTAGATGATCTGGCCCTTGAGGGTGCGAAAGATCCCCTCTTTGATGTTGTAGTTGATCGATTCGAGGAGCTGCTGCTGGGCGTGGATCTCTTCCATGGCCGTCTGCTTCTCGGTGATGTCTTTGCCAAAAAAAGACACGCCCGAGACTTCTCCGTCGGACTCCCGGATGGGATTGAAAGAAAACTCATAATAAACCTTGCCCTCTTCTTGCTCAAAGCCCTCGACCAGCTTGAAGGTTTCTCCCTCCAAGGCCCGGCGGAAGTAGGGCAGCCAAAAGTCGATCATGGGGGGAGGGCAGAGTTGCAGCAGGTTGACCCCTTTGCTGAGCTCGCGCTGATAGCGCTGCTGAAACACCCGGCGAATAGCCGTGTTGACTAC
>CAYVAP010000657.1:0-3190 GCA_964449365.1 uncultured Bacteroidia bacterium | reverse complement strand
AATTTGAGCAGCTCGGTCAGGAAGCCTTCCAGGATGGTGAAATTGGCCTTGTGCCTGAGCAGCTTTTTGATGGCCCAATCGAAGCGTATGAGTTTGGTTGCCATGGGGCATTGGTTAGTGGTTTGTAGGGAGAATACCGCCTGTTTCCATCGCGGGTTCTGCTTGACGCTGGTTCCCCAATCACGTAAAGTTCTGGATCACCTTTTCGACTTCTGCCTCTGATACACCGACTGCTTCGGAGATTTCGCGGGTGGTTTTCCCGGCTTGGTACAGCTTGTAAATCTCAATGGCGACTGTGAGACCTTTTGCCATGCCTTTCTCCATGCCCTTTTCCACGCCTTTTGCCATGCCCTTCTCCATGCCTTTTGCCATGCCCCTTTCCTCGCCTTCTTTGATGGCGGTCTCGATGACACTGCGCTCGATGCGTCGGTTTTCCTGAAAGCGCCGATAGGCCCGTCTTTCTTCTTCGGTGAGGGTGTCTTCTTTCAGGGTTTCGGAGGCTTCCTGCAAGCCCTTGGCCTGGAAGCTCTCTTTGACTTCGCTGTTTTTGAGGAAATACACCCATTCGTCTAGGGTGTTTTTGGCTACATCGTCGAAGTTGTTGACCTTCAGCAGGTAGTACTTGGGGAAGATGTCTTTGATCCGCTCGGCGTGAAATTCCTTGCGTTGGGTCGAGGTCGGCTGAAGGATGTCGCCGTTGTGGATGCCGATGAACTTTCCGTCGTATTCATAGACATAGTCGCTGCCTTGGCCTAGCCCAAAGTACACGATGTTGATGGAATAGACCTTCTTGATCTGGCTGTAGGGCTCGCCTTGCTTGATGTACTCGGTGATCAGCTTGGCCGCGCCGTAGATCATGCGCTGGAAGTAGTCCACCTGCGGCGATTCGTTCTGCACCTCGACCAGCATCAGCTCCCCCTCGGCAGACTTCACCAGGATGTCGGCCCGGTTGTATTTGTCGTCTGCCTCTTGCTGGTTGCCCTCGCTTTCGAGCACATCCACGATGGTCACCTCAAATTTGAGCAGCTCGGTCAGGAAGCCTTCCAGGATGGTGAAATTGGCCTTGTGCCTGAGCAGCTTTTTGATGGCCCAATCGAAGCGTATGAGTTTGGTTGCCATGGCTTACCTGTTACCTGTTCGTCTTGGGTGAAAGATAACCTTTGGGCAGGTGGGGGGCAATAAAATTTTGGGGAATTGGCCTTCGCTGCGAGCAACGCTGTTGCTTCGCCATGAGCCAATTTCCTCACCTTTTGGGTAAAGAATGGTAACCCTCCCCTGTGGTCTCGATGGCGAGCGAGGCCACCCTTTGTACACCCATTGATTCTCATTCTTATGACCCATTTGCACTTGATGAAAACCCTGCTGCTCGCGTGCCTGCTAAGCGGCATAGCCCTGGCCCAAACTACCTGCGCCACCATCGACTTTGAGACGGTACCAGGCGACAGTGTGAGCGAGGGCCTGCTGATCAGCGAGCAGTACCTGGATTCCCTAGGCATTTCGTTCGTGCTAGAAGACAGCACCCTGCCGCGGCTGGCGGAGGTGGGCAGCCCCACCACGGCGTTTGAGAGCAATACTGGAGACGACGCGCCAGGCCCCAATCAGGGCGGGGGGCAGTTTTTCCTCACTGACGACGGCGTGCTGAGCGGCCTGATGTCGTCACCGTTGATTGTCACTTTCGTGGGCGGTGTGGACAGCGCCAGTGGGGTGATCTATGACATCGACTTCGACGAAAGCTTTCTCATCCAAGGGCGCGACGCGGCTGATTCGGTATTGGTGGAGATCACCATTCAGGCCGGCGACTCCGGCACGGGTGATGGCATCGCCACCCGCTGGCAGTTTGCGCGGCCCACGCCGGACATTTTCTCGATTCGCTTTTCGGGCACGCGCGCTGCCGCTGGTGCCTTCGGGCTAGGCTTCGATGATTTTACCACCTGTGCGCTGGCGCGCAGCACTTCGGTAGCTGAGATGAAAAGACCAGACCTGTCGCTTTTTCCTAACCCTGCCCCAGGGCGCTTCACCGTGCAATCCTCCCAAGCAGCCATCCAGTCCCTCGCGTTGTACGACCTCACTGGTCGCCGCCTGCCCGCCGAGATCAGCCATGATCGGCATGCGGCGCAGGTACGCTGCGACCATCGCGGCCTGGTGGTGGTGCAGATCGAGACGGAGCGAGGGATGCGGCGAGAGAAGGTATGGCTGGAATAACCAAATGGTTCGAGATTTCCTATTGTTAGTGTCAATTGTTCCAGGATGATTTTAAGGACATTGGCCTGAAACACTTGAAGTGAGGAATCCCTGTCTGGAGAAAGGCGTGTACAGATTCACGACCTTGACACTGCGCGCCCAACCCTGGCAGGGAGCTTGGTGCCTGAAGCTATTGGACCCATTGGGACGTACGGTCACTCAACAACAAGGAGTCGGCGCTTGGCGCGAGCGGGTGCTTTCGACCGCACACCTTCCGGCAGGTATATACTGGCTCACTCTGAGCGCAGAAGAACGATTTTCCCCGGTTTCGGTTCGCATCGTGCATTGAGTCCATGATTGTCAATCACTGATACCCTGATTACCTGCGGATTGACCAAGTACAGCTCAGCGATATCGTATTTTCCTGCGTATCTTCCCCCATGCAAAAGGAATTCAACATTACCGGCACCTGCCTGCCCCATCTGCACTACATGATGGACCACAGCGCCAAGCTCGCGGGGGTGATGGAGATGATCGAGCACGGAGACTACTTCACCATCAACCGCCCGCGGCAGTACGGGAAGACCACCACCATGGCGGCCTTGGAAACCCAACTGAACCAGCAGGGGGAGTATCGCGCGTTTTTCCTGAGTTTTGAGGGGGTGGGCGATGCTGTTTTTCAAACCGAATCTGGTTTCTGTGCGATGTTTCTGCGCCAGTTGGCCCGCTACGTGTCGCTCTGGCAGCCTGCGCTGGGCCAATGGTTGACAGATCGAATCCCTCATGCGCCCGAGCTAGACGATATGTCGCTGGTGCTGACCGACTTTGTGCAGCGCTGTGAGCAGCCAGTGGTCTTGTTCATCGACGAGGTGGATAAGAGCAGCAACAACCAGTTGTTTCTCAGCTTTCTGGGCATGCTGCGCACCAAATACCTGGAGCGCCACCGTTTTCCGACCTTCCACAGCGTGGCCCTGGCCGGCGTCCACGACATCAAGAGCCTCAAGCTCAA
>CAYVAP010000656.1:0-3192 GCA_964449365.1 uncultured Bacteroidia bacterium | reverse complement strand
TCAGATTACACACCCTACCCTTATACCTTATTCCCTTATACCCCTGACCGTTCATATAGGTCAAACGATACGCCTGCCACAGCATAGAACGACGCATCGCCTTTCATCCACTCACCTGCTGTATCACCCAAAACCCTAGAAAGAAGAAAAGCTGGATCAGGTACAACGGAATGGCAATGGGATTTTTCTTCACGTCGGGCTGGGCTTGAAAGGCATAGGCCATAAACCAACTCACCACCAACCAAGCTGCGAAGTTTTGGATGGGAATGTGCCCTTGATCCGTCTCCCAGGTCCAGAAGTCATAGCGGATGGCCATGGGTTCGATCAGCAGGTCGAGCAGCACCATTGCCGCAGCGGCCAGGGTCGTGCGCAGCCAGATATTGGGCGTAATCTCGCGCGCCACCATGCCCGCGATGTAGACCAGCATGAGCCAGTTGATGCCGATCAGGGGAGGTACGCCGCCGATCTTGAAGCCCAAGGCAGAGTCGTAGTGATAAGGCCCAAAGATCACTTTGGTACTGACCCCCAGCAGCTCCACTAAATACCCCGCCCAAAAAATGGCAAAGCAAAAGATGCCAAAGCGCAGGCTCCACTCTCGATGAAACAGCAGCAGCACCGCTACCGAAGTCAGTAGATTGAAGGGCACTAGTTGCTGAAAGAGGTCTCGCGTCTCGGGTAAATGTAGCCCCACCAGCCCTACCTGATGAAGAATTACTAGCACCACGATCGCGATGCGAGGAAACCGACCTCGCATCATGCTGTCGCGTCGGCGCTCAAAAGACGAAGCAGAAGAAGACATGGACAAATATTCGCGTGTTTCCGCTGATAACCGATTAGGGTTGCAATCAACATAATTTTATCGATGATGCAATGTCTATCCCTAGCGATGATAGGAACAGATTTTGTACCAAATAAAAAAATGGCTCCGCTTTGGGGGAAGCGGAGCACATCGAGTTTGGGGTAATAGGTAGGTAATAGGGAAAACTCTATACCATCATGCGATGGGATACATCTAATATAGAATAAAAACGAAAAACATCCAACCTTTATTTTTACAAAAAAACCATTTTTTCCTGACAAGCATTCGGAGTTGGAGCCTTTGCTACCTCCGAAATACCCGGTGATATACGACCACCTCACTCCATCAGCTGCCCCGCCCACCAAAGTAGTAGCAAGCAACTAACCAAAGAACTGAATACGTACAGGGCCGCTAGCCCGATTTGCCCATTTTGCATCAGTCGCAAAGTCTCCAGGCTAAAGGTCGAAAAGGTCGAAAAACCCCCGCAAAAACCCACTAGCACTAGCGCCTTGAAAGCTGGCGGCAAAGCCAGCCGCTGCGCAAAGTAGTGCCAGGCAAAGCCCAACACCAAACAAGCCAGCACATTAGCCGCCAGAGTCCCCAGCGGAAACCCCGCCTCCGTACTCCCCAACCACCGCGACAGCGCATAGCGCAGCAAGCTGCCCACCCCCCCACCGATAAAAACTGCCAACCAACTCATTATTTTTAGTTTGTGGTTAATAGTTGATAGTTAACAGTTAATAGTTCGGGATTCGTAATAGGACCACCCAGACTACTTTTCACTTTTCACTTTTCACTGATCACTGCACAAAACCCTTCCCCATCCGATGGCGAAAAGCCATCAACTGAATCACCCCCTCCAACTGCGGATCGCACCACTGCGGATAGGCCGGATTGAGCGCCCAAGTACTCATCAGCTCGTGAAAGTAGCCAGCCGGTAGCACAAATGCCACTCCCGTCATGCCTTGCACAAATTGGCGTAGCTGAGGGCCAAGTTGGCGCTCACCAGCCTGGAGCAAGCTGTATAGCTTGGAAGCAAACGCCTTGGCCACCGACATGCTCACCGGCTCGGGGCTGTGCAGCAGCAACCAAAAGGGCATGGGAGCCGCCGTCAATTGCACATAAGGCATGGCCGCCGTCAGCAGGCGATCGCGCTCCAACGCAGGTACCATGGCCATGAGCGGCCCTCGCAAGCCCGGCGGCAACCAGCGATCGTAGCCCGCTTCGCCACGTAGCTGCGGATCGTGCTTAGGATAAAGCAGCAATCGAAAAATAGCTTGCGCCCAATCGGGATCGCGATGGTTGAGCGAGGCTAGCAGCCATCCTCGCAGCAGCAGCATCCCCCACGGATGGTAAGGCAGGCGGCGCAGCAGTTTTTCGGGCGATTCGCCCCATAGCCTACTCCAGTAGCTCGGCGGCACCAGCGAAAGCTCGCGCACCTGGGCCTGCGCCCGCTCGCCCAACTGATGCTGCCACTGCTCAAACCCCTCGCCTGCCCCACCGGGCTGAGGCGCATATTCTGACGAGGGCTTGACCTCGGCGGCGCTAGGCAAGTGTACCACGAGGGCATCGCCCTCCATGCGCAGCCAGCGGGTAGCTCGTGCGCAGGCCGCTTGTACCCATGAGCTTTCCGCCAACTGCGCCAGTAGCGGCAACACGACCTGACGCACCTCCTTGCGCTTGTGGTCGGCCAGCGATGCCAGCAGCGGCAGGTCGGCAGCGTTGAGCTCAATCTGCAACGCGGGCAGCAGAGCCGCCAAATCGCGAAAACTCGCAGATTGGATGGTCTCTGCCAACAACTCGCGTGCCGCTTCGGGCTTCTGCCTGCGCAAATGACTCAGGTATCGTACGCGCTCTGCGCGATTGCCACGGCTCCATTCCTCAGCCTCAGGGGGCACTAACCCTCGCCACTGCGGATGCTGCCTAGCCAGCCAAGCGCCCCTTTCTCCTACCGCCGCCCACAACCGCTCACCAGGCAACTCGGCCTGCGAGGCCAAGGCCAGCAGCTTGGGCAGGTATACCGGACGTACCAGTTGCCCCTCTGCCACCGCCAGGCGCAGCCACTCCCGCAACAGGGCTGGATGCCGACCACTTAGCAGCGGCTCCAGCAATTGGCTGGCTTCCGGCCCCGCCCAGGGCAAGGCGTCTTCGGGGGCAGGCTCAGGGGGAGCTTGCTCGGCAGAAAGCTGGGTGGGTTGCCAGCCTGCCCGTCGCCGCAGCGCCTGCCGGGCTAGCGCCTCCAGCAACTGCGCTTCCGGGGCCTGCCCCGCTTGGCCCTGCCATTCGCTGCGATTTAGCCCCACCAGCGCGAGACGCTTGAGTTCGGCCCAAGAGGGGGAATGGTTCATAGTTCGTGGTTCAAAGTGAAAAGCTGAGAGTGGAAAGTGGAAAGC
>CAYVAP010000655.1:0-3193 GCA_964449365.1 uncultured Bacteroidia bacterium | reverse complement strand
TTTGCCAATAGCCTGACACTCGGTTGCTGGGATGACAAATCAAAATCTATTGTTTTAACGAGAAAGCTGTTAAGTTCAACTGCAAAATTTTCTGGAACATTAATCCACGAATTGATACATGCAAAAACTGGTTATGATGATGTCACAAGAGAATTTGAAAACGAACTTACGAAGAGCATCGGAAAGATTACGGAATTGATATTAAACGAAGAATAGAAAAGAAGACTGGGCACAACAAAGCATAGCCGTCAAGCTGCCCTAAGCGGGCAGCCTGCGGCTATGCGAGACCGTTATCTCCAAAAAAAATCAAGCAGGACACTCAATAAAAATTACATAACGGTCAAAATTACATGAAAACCAAAATGTTACCTCTCTTGGTGATGGTCTTATTCGCCATTACTCAGCACCTCCATGCGCAAAGTACCTGCGGCCTATACGAAGTGCCCCTAAGCCAGCGGATCGACCAAGCGACACTGATTGTTGAGGCGAAAGTCCTCAGCAGCGAATCATTTCAGCTCAACCCGGACGAGATTTTCACGCGCCATCGGCTCGAAGTCTTCAAACTGCTCAAAGGCAGTCTGCCTAGCGAGATCGAAGTCATCACCTACGGTGGCGAAGTAAATGGTTTGCGGCAGACCTACACGAACCTGCTGACCTTGCGCCCAGGTGAACAAGGCGTGTTTTTTCTGATTCCTTCGCTTCTGGTGCCGAGCGCTTATCAAGCCTACGCGAGCAGTCAGGGTGTGGTAAAATACGTCTCCGACGACTTGGGTAATATCACCGGGCAAGAACCCTTTCACCACTATCGCAGCGTCGAGCAGGAAGTCTTCCAAGCCATCGAAGGCCAGACGGGACAGGATCGGGTGTCGTTGATGCCAACCGATTATGAGCGCCGCCTGACCGATTGGCTCACGCGCAAAGGACTGAACACCAGCGTTCGCAGCGATGGGCCGACTTTGATCTATGGCTTTGCCAACCCGGTCTTGACGGGTCCAGCCAGTGAATTTCTGGACTTTGAGGTGTACGCCCGTACCCTGTGGGGGAGCTTTGAATTTGGGGAATCGGCGATCTATCTGGACTACAACCCGCAGGTGTTTGGCCCCAACGTGGTCGCCAATGGTAAAATCTCAGTCAGCAAGGGCGACTTGATCCTCAGCACCGCTTATACGCTGAACATCAGCGATGAAACGCCCTCGCAGGTCAAAATTGAGATTGACGCTACGCCCGGCTCGCTCGAAGACATCGGCATGGCAGCCGATGAGGTGCTGCACCTGAGCGTGGAGATCGGCAATGCCTTTCAAAATCCGGAGGTGTATTTCGAGGAGGGGTTGATGCAGGGAAATAGTAGCTTTTATGAATTGGTGACACAGACCTTCGAGCCGTTTAGCTATGTGTTTGCGGAGGATTCGCTGTATAGTCAGTTTGGGACCAGTGCTGCGGATATTTTAGATTTTAATCCCAAGGTAGTGGCCGCTGGGATAGATGATACGATTACCATCAGGGGAGAAGACTTCGGTCCTCAGCGAGAAGGGATTGTTTTTGATGGGCGTGTGCAGTTTACCCGACAGTACGAAGGAGCATCGGGTGGCGTTACTCAGATCTGGTATGAGCCACTGGATTCTGATTACTTGCTTTGGCCTGATACCCTGATTCGGGTACTGGTGCCCTCTAATGTGAGTAATGATTCGATTAACACAGCAGCAACAGGTGATATCCGAGTTCGGAAGCGAGATATTGCTTTCGCGACCCGAAGCGATACACCCCTGACGATCTCTTTTGCCTTGAGAAATCAAGTTGTACCTGATGGGGCAGGCGAAAATATCTCAGTTCCAGTACAGCTGATTGACCATGACAGCTTGGGTGGCTATTTATTGAGATACGGCTCTAGCTTCTTAGTTGATAATGGAGCAGTAAATGCATTTGAGCGAGCATTGATCAATTGGCGTTGTACAAGCCAGATACGGCTAACTAGGAATGATACCATTACTGTTACTCCTTTTGGTCCGCAACCTTCCATTATTGAGTTTTTTTCTCTTCCCGTAGGAGCAGTTACCACGTTAGCTAGAACTCTCGATACTCGTGAGCCGTGTTCTGATGCTTCTGGTGGTGAAGACATCTTCGTGCTAAAAGGGTTTCGTATTCGCTTTAACTCTAATCTCACTTGGCATACTGATGTATCCGATTCCATTCCTGCTGGCCAGTTTGACCTTGAATCAAGGGCTTTGCATGAGTTGGGGCATGTACATCAGCTCTTTCATGTAAATAATTCCGCGGACTTGATGTATTTTACCTCGCTTACTCCTACGAGGCGAATCATTCAGCCCAATGATGAGGCGGAAGGCTTGCATCAGGTACTCAGTTGGAGTGCACCGGCATTGGCAGCAGGCTATGCCTGCGCAGCTCATGTACCTGTGCCGCTTGCTGAGTGTGACAGCATTCATACCAGTGTTGAAGACTACTCATCTCATGTATTTGATTGGAACGTGTTTCCCAATCCTACCGATGATTTAGTTCACATTGAGCTTCAATCCAACCGACCCGTTGAGGTTCACGCAACACTACTGGACTTGCAGGGTAGAACTCTACAAAGTCATTCTTTCCCTATTCTTTCGAATTATCAATTCGATATCTCTACCGCCAATTTCTCTCCTGGCATCTATTTCCTATTCATCCAAACGGGAGATCAGTATCAGTCTATCAAAATCCAAGTACAACACTAAACCCTATTGCTATGCAAAAGCTATTGATGCTGGCAGGAGGATTGAGTCTATGCTTGATGCTGCCTGCCTGCAAAACCAGTAGGAGAGCTGCAAAACCCCCTTTTTCTTGTGAAGAAATTGAGGCGTTCGTAGAAAAGAATTGGCAGTTTCAGTCAGAGGAAAACTGGTATAAAGCTAATCAAGCGTTTATGCTCAGTCTCGAAGAGAATAAGTTAGAGAATTGTCTAACTCATAAAGATACTGCTTGGGTCACCAAACACCTGGGAGTACCCAACGAGTATAGAGGTGCTGAAAGAAACTACCAGGTTATCGAGATGGCCTACTATCTTTCATATGATTGTCATCCTCCGGGGAAAGTCTGTAAGCAGTTGATTGTGAGATTCTGGCCCAAAACTGGAAAAGTTGCAGTGGTAGAAATAAGAGAATGGTTCTCGTACCATTAGAGAGAAATAGAAAGGAGATAACAACGTACA
>CAYVAP010000654.1:0-3202 GCA_964449365.1 uncultured Bacteroidia bacterium | reverse complement strand
TACATGCAGACCTTTGGGCTGGAGCCGCGCGAAGAGGCCGTTTCTGTTTAGTGAAAAGTGAAAAGTTTAGAGTGAAAAGTGAAAAGTTTAGAGTGGAAAGTGAAAAGTGGAAAGTGGAAAGTTTAGAGTGGAAAGTGTTGGGTGGGTGGGATGTCTTGCGAATCAACTCGCAACTTAGAATGAAGCCTTCGCTCTTTGGTGCTAGCTTGGTGTCGCTGCGCTACGAAGATATGGTCAGCCAGCCCGACAGCCTGAAGCCCATCCTACGCTTCATCGGAGCCGAAGACCAACTGGAACGCATCCGCGAACGCTATCTGCACAAGCGCTCAGTGGCCAAGTGGCGGCAGGACAAAAAATTCAGCTTTCACCTCGACCCCGAGGTGGTGGCCTTAGCCGAGCAGTTTGACTATCGGCCCGAAGAGTTCGAGCATGATAACCAAAACGGCCTGTGGGAACCCTACCAGCAGGTGACCCGCGTGCGCTACCGTGCCTGGGTGCCGGTGCGCGATACCCTGCGCAAGATCAAATACGCGGTGAGATCTTGATCATCGCGCTCATTGGCTGCAATCGGTGCGTAGATTTTGATCTGCGCACCGATTTTTTTAGGGGGAGGCTCTTTCGCTTCCGGATTCGCTCTCGTTATAGCGCGATGATGTGAATGCAAAATATAGTTGTCTCCCGGGCCGCCCGGTAGCCAAACCGAGGTGCTACTGCGTTCACAAGAAGTGTTTTCAGGTTAGGCAAAAAGGGCTGAAATATACCAAAACCACTCTTTATCCTCACACCAAGGTCGAGGGGCTGGCCCTACGGTTGGGCAAATAGACTACATTTTGAGAATGAACGGTTCTTCGGTTAAAATGTTTTTAACAAAATAGATGTTTTACTATTGATTTTGTTAAGAAAGGCTCTTAGCATTGTAAATAATCTACTACGATCCTTCGGGTCAAGTCTTGTATCGATGGTTCTAATTTCTTCTGCTACTACTCGTGTGTTCTAGTACCTTAACCAATTTTGTAGCATGGACAAGAACTTTAACCTCGTGATTCGTCAGGCGGTATGCCTGCTAGCAGTACTGCTGCTCATGGGCCTCAGCCCAGCGCAAGCTCAGTCTGACAAAGTCAGCTTCGACGTAAGTCTGAACAGCGACCAGTTTTTTGGCTTCTACCCTTTCTTCTCGGGTGGGTATAGCTTTAATGACAAGCTCGACTTCACCTTTTATGGCATTCTGTGGTCGGGTGGCACCGGCGGTGGCTGGGGCAACTGGACCGAGTTTGGCGTGGGAGTCAACTTAACGCCTGTCGAAGGGCTGGACATCTCGCCGGCGATTGGAGTATTGGGTGGTAACCTACTCAGTAGTGAGAGCAGTGGTGTACTAGGCGACGGGCTCGTACCCAATCTCACGGTAGGTTTGGACCAGGCCAAAGTTGAAGGTGAGCTCTATGGAGGGTTGTACCTACCGGTTCGTGGTGACAATGGTGCACAAAGTACCTTCCTTCACTATTGGGCCAACCTCGGCTACAAAGCCTCTCCTTTCTTTTCTTTTGGGGCTCACTTCGAGCACTTGCTCGGAAGCTCTGCCGGCGTGGGTGAGTTAAGTGATGCCTACCAATGGATCGGTCCCTACATTCAGTTTTCTTCCGACAACGCTTTTGCTCGCTTCTCGGCTGGTAGCGACTTGCTGGAAGGCAATGACTCTTTCTACAAGCTGACCGTGGGTTTTGGCATCTAATGCCGCTCACTCGTCATCCCGTTAGTGCTGAGAGCTAGATAATGATGGCCTTTCCTTTGCTTTGAAGGAAAGGCCATTATGGTTTTCTGAGCCAAGCCGTGCCTGGTCAATCCATACCGTATTCCGTATACCGATGGCCGTTTATGTAGGTGAAAATGATTGGTAAAACGCTGCCAGCAGTGTTCGACCGCCTCCTTACCCCTCAATTTCGCACAAACAACCATTTCACCATTTCATACAAGCCGACTCCAATATAGCCAATGGGGCCCGGTTTTTTGCGCTCGCGCAGGTCGACGGTGATGGTGGCCAGCGCTGCCAATTGATCGATGCGGTTGATTTTGCCCTTGAGCAGGTCGATGGTCTGGTTGAGGCGCTCTAGTTCCCGCTCCACTTTGAGGGCGGCCTCGACGGTTTCGGCCTGGGCCAGCAGCTCCAGGTACCGTTCGCGGGCTTGCTGGGCATTTTCCAGGCGAATTTGATAATCGAAATACTGATCCGTAACATCCTGGCTGCCCAGACGCTGACTGCGCACCTTACCCAAGGCCCGCACAGCCAGCAGGGCTTCGTCTAGGTGCGTACTTTTGACCCGGATCACGCTGCGGTAGGTACCCAACTGGCTAGCGTAGCCCTCGTACCTCTCCGCGATCCGGGCCAGGTCTCGATTGGTGGAGTCGGGTTGCGCTACCGCCAGGGTCAGCAAGGCTGAAGAAATGATCTTGCGATCAATTACCTGAGGAGCATCCAGGCCAGACAAATCAGCTTCGCTGCTAGGTTGGTCGGCTACCTCATCGTAGCTCAGGCTACCCTCATCGCGCTGAATTTCTCCGGCGGCATAGCGGGCCGAAGAGCAGCCTAGGCTCAGCAAGATCAGCAGCATCACAAACGCAAACCATGGTTTCATGATTTTTTTAAACGTCCCTTCGGAGGCTAAAGTTAAGGGGGCAAAGTTGGGCGTACGAAGGAATGCTGTTTGTCCTGTCAAAAAGCGAACGACCTTTTTCGATTTGCCATAAAAAAACCAGGGGATTCAATCCACGTTGGGAGAATCGACCCTGGCCCTTGCTCTTGTCATTCCAGGATTACCGTCCTGTCATGATCAAAGGTAGAATAGGGCCCAGGCGTTACCAATCGGATATTTCTAAAATTGTTACAAAGCGTTGACCCTATCTGCATCGAGGCATTCGAGAAGCTGGCTTCTGATAGCTAGGGAGTTATGGAATGGCTGGTTAGGAAAATTCAACCCAAATCATCAAGATGTTACGCCCCTTTGTCTGGCAAATGTTATGAGAAGGATCGTCGCGATTCATGAGCAAAATCCAGATTGAACAAGTAAGATTTTTGGTTCATTTTCCCTTCGAACTCAGGGTATACATTCTCTCTGCACCTGTTGTACCCATTCCAAAGGCATTTCCCATGGCTCTAGTGCTCTGTCAAGTTGAAAATGATGGGTAAGCGGTCGCAGATTTTTTCGCA
>CAYVAP010000653.1:0-3207 GCA_964449365.1 uncultured Bacteroidia bacterium | reverse complement strand
TCTTTCAAAATACGCCGAGCTGATTTCCTATCAGATTACACACCCTACCCTTATACCTTACTCCCTTATACCCCTGACCGTTCATATAGGTGAGTAGGCAAAGGGGATCATTCCCAGACCACCGTGCCTTTACCCGCCTCGTACCATTGCTCATAGCGAGCAGCGTAGCGCTCATCCACGTTGCCCCGCTTGATTTTGAGGGTAGGGGTGAGAATGCCATTTTCTACCGACCATTCGTCTTTCACGACCACGATATTCTGGAGTTTCTCGTGGTGCTCTACTTGAGCATTGACTTGTTGGAGGGTTTTGCTCAGGCTGGCATTGATGGTCTGTCGGTCGGCCTCTTCGCTGCGCCCGGTCTCATTGAGGACTACCAGGGCCAAAGGCTGTGGAATGGCATGGCCGACCACACAGACCTGCTCGATGAATTCGTTTTTGGCTAGTTGCAGCTCGATGGGAGCCGGAGCTACGTACTTGGCTTTGGAGGTCTTGAAAAGGTCTTTGACTCGCCCGGTGATGCTCAGGAAGCCTTCCTCGTCGTAGCGCCCCTTGTCGCCAGAGTGGAGCCAACCATCGCGGATGGTTTCAGCGGTTTTTTCAGGCTCCTTATAGTATTCGATCATGTTGGCGTCGGACTTGAAGCAAATCTCGCCCTCCTCGGTGATCTTGGTCTGCACTTCGGGCAGGTCTTTGCCCACGGTGCCAAACTTGGTGGCTCCAGGCAGGTTGGCGTGGGAGTAGGCGTTGTTTTCAGTCATCCCGTACACCTCGTGGATGGTGATGCCTACTTTGTCAAACCATTCCAGGAGGGAGACGGACATAGGAGCCGCACCAGAAAGGGGCACCCGCACTTTGCTCAGGCCCAAGGCTTCGCGGATTTTGCCTTTGATGAAGCCGCCCACCAGCGGGATGCTGAAGAGCAGGTCGAGCCGCTTTTGGGGAAACTTGGCCAGCACGCCTGAGCGGAACTTGGTCCAGATGCGCGGCACACCTAGGAAGATGGTGGGGCTGCACTCCTTGAGGTTTTCGGCAAAGGTATCGAGCGACTGGGCAAAGTGAATGGTGCCCCCCCCGACTAGGGTGCCCATGCCGATGAGCATGCGCTCGGCGATGTGAGATAGCGGCAGGTAAGAGAAAAAGCGATCGCTGGGGTTGAGCTTCAAAAAATGGTTGAAGTAATTGATGGCGAAAACTGGGCCGCCAAACTTGTGGACCACCCCCTTGGGCTTGCCCGTGGTGCCCGAGGTATAGATGATGGTCATGATGTCATCGGGCGTGAAGGTCGGATTTTCCTGCATAGGCTTATGCTGGGCGATGATCTCATCCCAGGTGTCGTAGTCGCAGTCGAGGCCGTAGCGCCCAAAACTGATGCAGTGTACCTCCTGAGGGATGCCATGGCGCATCTGCTGCCAGTCATGATCTTCGAGCTTACCGACGAAGAGAACTTGAGCCTCGCTGTGCTTCAGCACATACTGTACGGTTTCGGCCTTCACATTGGGATAGATGGGCACGGAGACGTAACCAGCCATCATGATGGTGAGGTCGGCCATGATCCAGTGGGCACAGTTGCGCGACATCAAGCCTACCTTGCTGCCCGGAGCCAGGCCCAGCGACTGTAGGTATGTGGCCATGCGGCGCACTTCGTCGCCTACTTCGCCCCAAGTCCATACCTGCCACTGCCCATCGATGGGTTGGTGAAGGTAGGGACGAGAGGGCTGAGACTGCTCCCAGGAGTAAAACAATGATAGTGGCGTCTTGATCGCCGTCTGTGTAGGGGTGAGCGTTGCCATAGTGATAGTCCTCGTAGTAGTTAGAGAAGATAACTTCTCAGTTGATTGATTGGTTTTCTGCGTGATAGATTTCGTATAGATTAAATTAGCGAAAAGAATGTATTTCGCCAAGCTCTCTGCCTTTAATCATGCCGCGAGCCGACCTTATGCAGCCGGATATCTATTTTCAAAATCAAACTTTTCTAAATAAAGATCATTCTGCCTCGCCTTTTTCGCTTTCGATTAGGCTTTCTGACCGCCCAGCCCAGCATTCTAGCCATTGGCGACCCCTGGATGACAATTGGCATGCTTTTAGCCTTCAACGTTCACAACTTCTCCTCAGACAAGCCTCTCTAACACCTCAAATTTCAGCTAGGGGCCTAGGAGGAACTTACTTGCCCTTGGGATTTACCCTTTTGTGTTGTGGTTTAACTGATTCACTGAGCCAGATAGTCGCCCGGAATGGAAAGCTGTGCCCTGATTTGGCCCTACCAACTAACTGATTATTTCCTATGGAAACCCTAACTGATGTAGCAATCAATCCGGATCCGTATTTGCAAAAAGGAGACTTAGTGGCGGCGGCGCTTTTTTTCGAAGCGCTGGCCCTCACTGCCATTACGATCTTCATGGCCTTTCAGGTCACTCAGGTGCCTCGCCGCTGGCGCAATCAGATCGTGCTGGGCCTGGTAATGATGGCCGTGGCTACCCTAGCGGCTATCTATCGCCGCGACTACTGGATCGACACGGCCACCAATCCGGTAGAGTTCAAATTCTTCGACTGGTTTATCACGGTACCGCTGATGGGGATGCAATTTTTCATGATGGCCCGGGCGCACGGGGCCAAGGTTGGCATGCTCATTCGCCTGCAAATTTCGATTTTTTCCATGCTCCTGTTTGGCTACCTGGGCGAAGCCGTTTTTCCGGAGCAAGTCGTAGTCAATGGCTCGGTGGCGACCCTGGGCCTGATCGGTATCATCATCGTGATCATGATCGAGGGGTACCCCAAAGTGGCCAGCCGATCGGCGGATGAAACGGTCAGAAAGGGCTACCTCGCCCTAGGGCTATCGCTGCCTTTGACCTGGCTGGCCTATCCCGTCGGCTATCTCTCGGTGCCCGGCAACCTGGCCGAGGGCTTCATGTCGCCCGAATCGGTGCTAATCATGTACAGCCTGGCCAACATCCTCAGCAAAGGGGGCCTGGTGGTGGCGGTATACTTCATCTCGATCTACTCGCAGGAAGCCAAAAATCAGGCGCTGGACCGCCCGCTACGCGAGGCCAACAAGCCGATAGACCAAACTCAGAGACCCATGCCTGTGCCCAACCACCAGTCGCCCCTTCCGGTGGGGAGCACTCGCCCCGCCGCGCCCCAAGGAAGCTCTTGGAGCTAGTGCTCTGTCAACTCCCGAATGATGGGTGATCGCTGCATCTTTTTCCGCAT
>CAYVAP010000652.1:0-3208 GCA_964449365.1 uncultured Bacteroidia bacterium | reverse complement strand
ATCCCTTACTGCGCGATGAAATTATTAGCCATGCCAAGCCGTTATGAAGCAGGATCATAGGGAGTATGCCCGGCCCGCTGCAAGTGCACCATCATCATCACCGGCACCAGGTTGCCGATGTGCATAGAATCACCCGTAGGATCCACGCCTAGATATACCGAGACCGGGTGCTCGTTGAGGTACGCTTCGGTACCAGGGACTATCTCGTGGATCAGACCACGCCAGCGCAGTTCTTCGATGACATTCATGGGAAAATTCGAGATTCGGGATTTTCAATCCCTGATGAGGGTTCTGCCCCCCCCATCAGGGATTTGGAGGCGCAAGTTAGCGCAACTGGGTAGAGGGTGCAACTGATGCGAGAAATTCGGGTATCATGCCGGCAGATCAGTTTTTTTCGCATCGCCTGTAAGAAATACAAGCGGCCTTCGACCTACTGCACAGCATCGAAACGCAAATCCTGCGCATATGGTAGATTCTTTTCTTCGTATCGAGAATGTGGTGAAAGCCTACGACCAACACATCGCGGTCAATGGTGCTTCGCTGGAGGTGCCACGCGGCAAAATCTTCGGTTTGCTCGGCCCCAATGGCGCGGGCAAGACCTCGATCATCCGGATGATCACTGGTATCACGGCCCCCGACTCGGGCCAGATTTGGTTTGACGGCGAGAAGCTGGCTCCGCATCATACCCGCCGCACGGGCTACATGCCCGAGGAGCGCGGCCTCTACAAAAAGATGAAGATCGGCGAGCAGGCCACCTATTTGCTCAGTCTCAAAGGGCTACCTGCCGCCCAAGCCAAAGAAGCCGCCCACAACTGGCTGGAGCGCCTGGGGCTGGGCGACTGGATCGATCGCAACGCCAACGACCTCTCCAAGGGCATGCAGCAAAAGGTGCAGTTTATCTCCACCGTGGCACATGAGCCTGACCTGCTGATTTTGGATGAGCCTTTCTCCGGCCTGGACCCAGTCAACGCCAAGCTCATCGAGGGCGAAATCATTCGCCTCAAAAAGCAGGGAACCACCATCATCTTCTCCACCCACCGCCTGGAGCAGGTAGAGGAGCTTTGCGACTACATCGCCCTAATCAACAAGGGGGAAGTGATGCTGCAAGATGAAATCACCAAGGTGCGCAAGCAATTTCAGAAACCTATGTATCGGATCGACTACGTGGGCGAGCGCAGCGCATGGCAGCAGATGAGCGGCCTCAAAGTGATGGATCTCAGCGACCAAACCGCCATGCTGCGCTTACAAGAGGGGCAGGATGGCCGCGACATCATGCGACGCCTGATCGACAGCCCCCTCGAGATCCTCAACTTCGAGCTGCACCTGCCGAGCCTCACCGAGATCTTCATCGAGCTGGTCACCGGCAAACCCTATCAGCCCACCGCCGAGGGCAATGAGCCGATGATCACAGCAGAAACCCTGGCCACTGGAGAGTGAGAGATCGCTACGGAAAGCCAAACCGATCACCTAGATCATCCTTCTGACCACCCAATCTCACCTCTCCTCTTTCTTTACTGATCATTGATCCCTGATCCCTGACTATTGATCCCTGACCATTGATCATTGATCCTTGACCATCGACCATTGATCACTGACCATTGACCACCGACGTCTTCCCCTATGAACAAAATATCCCTCATCTTCCAACGCGAATACCTCAACATCGTGCGGAAACGCTCCTTTTTGTTGGGGACCTTCCTGGTGCCACTGGGCATGGCTGCCTACTTTGGCATCATCATCTTGTCGGCCAAGCTAGTCGAAAAAGAATACTACACCGTCCTGTACCGGGGTGATGAGGTGCCCACCATCGCCGATCAATTGCGCGACACCGAGACCATCACCTTCAAAGCCACCAACCTGCCCGAGGACACCCTAATGGCGCGGGTGCAGCGCAGCGAAGACGAACTGTACCTGACCTTTCCGCCCATCGAGACCATCAAGGAGCGCAGCACCCTGACGGTGCGGCTGCTCTACGGAGGCAAAAACCCCAGCAAACCCGTGACCCGCGAGGTCAAGCGGCAGGTCGACGCCGCCATCACCAGCATCAAACGAGCGGGCGTGGGCATCAGCCCTGAGCAGATCGAAGCGGCCCAATTCGACCTTGATTTCCAGAAAAAAGAGATGACCGAAGAGGGCGTTTCTTCCTCTAGCGAAGACATTGGCACCTTTATCGGGATGGGCATCTTCTTCTTGGTCTACCTGCTGATGTCGATCTACGGCTCCATCCTCATGCAGGGCGTGATCGAAGAGAAAGCCAATCGCATCGTAGAAATTATCGTCTCTTCGGTACGGCCCTTCGAACTGCTCCTGGGCAAAATCCTAGCTATCGGCTCGGCAGGCATCACGCAGTTTTTGATCTGGATCTTTCTCTCCATCGGGGTAGTGATGAGCATGGGGCTGCTAGTAGGCCCGGTCGATCCCAGTAGCATGAGTCAGCCGGGCGTCGACATGGAGCAGCAAATGTCCATGGCCGAAAATATCCTCTACCAGATTCAGATCTTCGACTGGTCCATCCTCTGGTATGTGCCGATCTACTTCCTGGGCGGCTTTTTCCTCTTTGGCTCGCTGATGGCCGCTGCCGCTTCTGCGGTAGACAACATCCAGGATGCGCAGCAATTCATGACCCCCATCAACATCCTGCTGATCCTGCCTGTGCTGTTTTTCAACAACCTGATCCAGAACCCCAGCGGCGTCTTTGCCACCATCATTTCGATTTTCCCCTTCTCCTCACCGGTGAGCATGCTGCTGCGGCTCTCGCTGACGGAGGTGCCTTGGTACGAAATCGTGGCGTCGATCTTGCTGCTGATCGTTACCTTCTTGGGTTGCGTATGGCTGGCCGGGCGCATCTATCGGGTCGGCATCCTGATGTACGGCAAGAAGCCTAGCTTCAAAGAGTTGTTTCGCTGGATCAGCTATCGGTCATAAGGTCCATTCAGAGTTGGAGGCTCGAGGTTCGGCCTGCTTCTCTGACTAGTCATTAGTTTTGCGGTTGAAAGTTACCCAAGCTGCGCAGAGCCAATCAGGGCTATTTGCCTGGAATGAACGACACACTTTCGTTTCGGTAAGGTATGAGCATCACTCAAAACATCTCCCTAAAGCTATAAGAGGCACATTTTCCAGGTCGAAACTAATGACTAGTGCTTCGCATTCGAAATTCGAAATTCGTAATTGAAAGCAAATATAGCCGCTTGGGCGGCCACTGAGTGAG
>CAYVAP010000651.1:0-3217 GCA_964449365.1 uncultured Bacteroidia bacterium | reverse complement strand
CTCTCCACCAAACCCCTCACCTCAGCCCAACAGGCCCTAGCCCAGCGGCTCGGCTTGCAGCTAGACAGCCTCTCCCTGCTGCGCATCGAGCTGAGGGGGGAAGCGGCAGAGCCAGCCTGGGCGCAACCCTACGACGGCTGGGTACTGAGCAGTCAAAATGCCTTACAAGCCCTGGCGGATAGGTGGCCACCTCCCGACCGACAGCGTCCCCTGGCCGTGGTGGGCAGCAAAACCGCCGCTGCTGCGCAAGCTCAGAGCTTGCGGGTAGCTCTGCAAGCCAACCGAGCCAGCGAATTGGCCCCTCAAATCGAGGCGGCAGGCTGGCAGCGCATCGCGTTCTTTTGTGGCAACCAGCGCCGCGACGAGCTGCCCGACTACCTGCGGCAGCGCGGGCGGCAGGTAGATGAATACGTGGTCTATCACAGCCATCCCCAGCCGCAGGCCATTGATTTGACTCCTTATCGGGGGGTGCTGTTCTTTAGCCCCAGCGGGGTGCGCACCTGGTTGCAGGCCAATGCCTGGCCCAAGGATAAAATGGCCCTGGCCATTGGCCCCACCACGGCTGCGGCCTTTGCAGAGATGACCGGGCAGACAGCCAAAATCGCGACCGAGTCCACCGTCGAAGGCTTACTCGCCCTGGCCGCGTCTCAGCTCCGGATTTGACTTTTGCGCGATCTGACCTAACTTTCCACGCGAAACGTTCCACTTTGAACTCTTCACTTTCAACTCCGAACTCCTTGCCCACTACTCATACCCTCCAAAATGACTTGTTCCTGCGCGCCCTGCGCGGCGAATCCCTCGAGCGCCCACCCGTGTGGATGATGCGCCAGGCCGGGCGCTATCTGCCCGACTACATGAAGCTCAAGGCCAAGTACAGCTTTTTCGAGCGGGTAGAAAACCCCGAGCTGGCCACCGAAATCACCGTGATGACGGTCGATCAGGTAGGCGTGGATGCGGCCATCATCTTCTCGGACATCCTGGTGATCCCCCAGGCGCTGGGCTTTGAAGTGACCATGCACCCCGGCGAAGGACCACGCCTGCCCCGCACGGTGCAAACCGTCGAAGAGGTAGCCAAGATTGAGATGCCCGACGTGGATGATCGCCTGCACTATGTCTATGACGCACTAGCCCTGACTAAAAAGACCTTGGACGGTCGCGTACCGCTGATCGGCTTCGCCGGTTCACCCTGGACCATTCTCTGCTACATGGTAGAAGGTCAGGGCAGCAAAAACTTTGCCCAGGCCAAGGCTTTTTGCTTCACCCAGCCTGAAGCCGCGCAGGATCTGCTGCACAAAATCACCCAGACCACCATCACCTATCTCAAGGGGCAGGTGCGCGCCGGAGCGGATGCTGTTCAGATTTTCGATTCCTGGGGGGGACTGCTCTCGCCCGGCGATTACAATGTCTTCTCGCTGCCCTACCTGCGCGAGATCGTGGCCGCGCTCAAAGATGAGGTGCCCGTGATCGCCTTCGCCAAGGGCTGCTGGTTTGCCCTGGATCAACTGGCCGCAACCGGTGCCTCGGCCCTGGGCATCGACTGGCACACCCGCCCCGAGCAGGCCCGTGCGCTGGCTGGCCCCAATGTAACCTTGCAGGGTAACTTTGACCCCAGCCGCCTGCTTTCGCCCATTCCCGACATCGAGCGCATGACCCGCCACATGATCGACGCCTTTGGCAAGGATCGCTACATCGCCAACCTGGGCCACGGCATCCTACCCAATATCCCTGTCGATCACGCCAAGGCCTTTATCAACGCGGTGAAAAGCTACGGACCGTGGTCGTAGCAGTCCCAATCGGAAGAAATCTGTTTTAGCCCTGCGCTCACCCGAGGTAGGGCTAACCTTATGGGGTGTTTAGCAGTTGTAAAATAAATTTAGTTTCTATAAAATAATTTTACAGCTCATGCTCAAGCCTCATCACATTCTCTTTTGGGTCAGCGGGCTGGCCCTCGGTCTGATGGTCTGTTGTTACTTTTCTTGTCCCAAATGGCAATTGGCCATGCCTTTCATGCTGGGCCTCTCGGGGGTAGCAGGCGGTATCGGCTTCAAGAAAAAGAACGAGCTAGAAGGTTCCTGACCGCTGTTGCCTGAATGGGCGTCCCAACAGATGGATGGGCAGTGGGCAGGTGATCGAGCGATCAGACCACCAAAACACACTTGCAGAGTTACGCGGAGGATGGCTTCTTTGTAGCCAGCCTATGAGCTAATCATTGCTCACTGATTATGCTATGAATATCCTGCTCCTCTGCACCAAGCCTCCCTGGCCGCCTCGCGATGGCGGTAGTCTGGCGATGCTCAACATGGTCAAGGCTTTTCACCGGGCCGAGCATGAGGTGACGGTACTGGTCATGAATACCCCCAAGCACTACCTCTATCTGCGCGACTTGCCGGCAGACATCCAGGCGCTGGGGCATTTTTACGCCGTAGATGTGGATACCACCGTGCGCCTGCGCGACGTGATCGCCAACTTCATCTTCAGCCAGGAGTCATACCACGTACAGCGCTTTACCTCGGGACCATTTCGAGCTCAGTTGGAAGAGCTGCTCAAGTATCAGCAGTTTGACGTGGTGCAACTGGAAACCCTTTATACCACGCCTTACATCGACAGCATCCGGGCCTTGGCTCCGCATGCCGTAGTGGCACTGCGCACCCATAATATCGAGCACGAAATCTGGGCACGCCGCGCCGAAAACGAGCAAAATCCCCTCAAGCGCTACGTGTACATGGAGACGGCAGATCGCATTCGTACCTACGAAATGGACTTGTTCAAACGTAACCCCTACGACGTACTGGTGCCTATTACGGGGCGCGATTTGGGGTTGTTTCGCAAGTTTGGGGCAAATAAACCCACCCACGTTTGTCCCAGTGGCTTCGACATCGACGACCTCAGGCCCGATCTAGACGAAGAAGAGGACAAGGTCGAGATGGAGTGGCCCTCCGTGGGTTACCTGGGTGCTATGGACTGGGAGCCCAACCGTGAGGGCATGGATTGGTTTTTGGATGAAGTGTGGCCGCAGGTAGAGGCGGTGCATCCCGAGGTAAAATTTTACCTGGCCGGGCGAAATATGCCCGACAAGTACTACCGCTACGTTTCGCCCAATTTCGAGGTGGTAGGCGAAGTGGATGACGCGGCGCGCTTTCTAGAATCCAGAGCCATCCTAGTGGTGCCGGTGCTCTCGGGCAGTGGCATGCGCATCAAGATCGTGGAGGGCATGGCC
>CAYVAP010000650.1:0-3220 GCA_964449365.1 uncultured Bacteroidia bacterium | reverse complement strand
GGGCGGTGCGCCCGTCGTAGTCAGCCATTTCCAGGTCGATGCCCTCGGCCTGCAAGCGCTTCAGTTCTTCCAGGTCGCCCTTGCTGGCCGCCCAAATCAGGTTGACGGTCTTGTGCATGGAGGACTCATACTTGCGCAGGCGAGGGTTTTTTTTCTCCCCATCGTAGGTGAGCGAATCGTAGTGATGGAAGTTGTAGCGCTCGATGAGGTGCTCGCAAAACTGCACGCCGCGCACACTGTTGCCGTGGCCGTCGAGGCGAGGCGACCAGATGGAGATGCCCATTACGTTGGGAATCACGATCATCAGCGCGCCCGAAACGCCGCTCTTGGCCGGTAGCCCAATGCGAAAGGCAAATTCGCCCGAGAAATCATACATGCCACAGGTGAGCATCAGGGAGAGGCAGTGCTGCGCCGTCTGCACCTGAAAGACCGTCTCGCCGCTGAGCGGATTGATGCCGCCATTGGCCAGGGTGGCCGCCGCGATGGCTAGGTCATGGGTGCGCGACTCGATCGAACAGCACTGGAAGTACAGCTCCAGGGTTTCTACCAAATCGATGCCGGGGGGAAAAGCCTTTTTTTCGCGCATGAAGTAGGCCAGGGCAAAGTTGCGGTCGGCAGTTTGCCGCTCCGAGAGGTAGACCGAGTTGTTGAAGCCCACGGGGCGATTGCCGCAGAGCTTGGCCCAGGTGTCGTTGATGTATTCGTAGCGGTCGGCCATGGGCAGATGTCGCTGAATGAGTGAAGCGCACATGATGGCCCCGGCGTTGATCATGGGGTTGTGGGGGAGGCCCGCGTCGGTGAGCGATAGCTCGTTGAAAGAGCGGCCCGAGGGCTCGCGGCCCACGTGGCGATGCACCGCCTCTACGCCCAGCTCTTCGATGGCCAGGCAATAGTTGATGGGCTTGCAGGTGGATTGCAGGCAAAAACTGGTGTGGGCATCGCCTAGCGAGAAGCGCTGCCCGTCGATGGTACAGATCGACACCGCAAACTGATCGGGATTGACCCGCGCCAGTTGGGGGATGTAGTCGGCCAACTTGCCGCCGGTGTTGCTCAAGGCATGGTGATAAAGCTCCTCGATATCCTGGCAAAACTCCTGAAACTCCGGAATGATCAGCCCCTTGGTCAGGGCGTGGTGCACCACGGCATTGTGGCTCACCAAGCGCTCGAAGGTCTCGCGGTCTACGCGTGGGCGGCGGCTGCCATGTACGTTGGTACGAGTCCGTAGCTGCTGAATGAACTTTTGCAGGCGAGGATCATCGTAAAGAATGCCCTCTTCGGCCAATCGATCCAGTAATTCATCCAAAGAGACGCTGCCCTGCTCGTGGTGGTCGATCAATTGAAACAACTGCTTGAAATCAGCATGGACTACCTGCCCATCAGCCAGGGGACCGGGGGATAAAGCATCGTGTCGCGACATAGGAGTGGATAGTAAGTAGTAGTAGATAGCATGGTGGCCTTCAAAAACTCAAAGCTTGGCCAACTGTTCTGGTCAGGCTGAAACAGGGTAGAACTTTCCTGACTATTCCGTTTTTGGATGGTACGCTTCCCTTGGTAAAGTTCTGATTATCAGCAAAAAAACGCTTCATGATAGGTTGCTAGTGCTTCGCATTCGAAATTCGAAATTCGCAATTCGTAATCGAAAGGCCCTCCGGAGGGGGCTGCGGGGGTGAAAAGCGCCGCAGAGACCAGCCCTGGAAAACGGAATGGTCAAGAATTTTAAGCATTCTATTCAAGCTTGCCATCAAGGGTAGGTTAAATTTTTGGTGGTTTTTGGGGATCTCGCGGCAAGAGGCTACCCATGCCTCGCTCACGCCGGACGCCGGTGCAAAGCCCACCTGCGCGTTTGGTTAGCCGTTATTACCTTACGTATATTAGTGGTCTAATTTGGCGCCGATGAAAACTTGCTCGAAACTTGTGGGATGGCTGCTAGCGGGGATGCTGACTGGCTGCCAATTGTTTGACAGCGATCAGCGCCTACCAGTGTATCTCAAGCTCTCGCCGGGGCTGGTACGGGTAGAAACCCCCACGGGCGTGGTGATCAGCAACCACGGCGTAAAAGACGCCTGGCTGGATCACAACGGCACCTTTATGGGGGTGCATCGCCTGGGGCGGGTCATTCCACTGCTTCCTGATAAAGATCGCAACCAACTCGCCATCCGGGGAGGAATCTTCGAAAATGGCCTCTCAGGCATTCGCAGCGCCTATCCCTTTTGGCGGCCCATCACCATCGAGATCGACGCCGAGCCGCTCGATACCGTAGAGCTAGACTTGACCTTCGAGTATTTCGAGCGCGACTCGATTCTGGAGATTCCCCTGGAGGAGACTTTCGAAAGTGGAGGAACCAGCCGATTTACCTCCGCCAATGCTCAAGCGAATGCAGCTTCCCTCGAACCTACTAGCCAGGAGGTGTATCAGGGCGACCGCTCAGGCATCGTGCGCATCACTCCCAATAGCTACGACTTCCGAGCTACCTCATCTACCCGCTTCGCCCTACCTCGCAGCAGCGACAACGATATCTACCTCGAAGTTACGTACCGCAACACGGTTCCTTTTACGGTGAGCATGCTTTACAACAATCTATCTCAGACCGATATTCAGAATCTACCGATTGGGGTGGAGTTTTTGTCCCCTGACGAGTGGAACACTGTCTACATACATCTGCTGCCCTTGGTACAGACCACCGCCGAAGATGGGGTCTATCGAATCGTGCTGGAAGCCTCAGGCAGAGACCCTCAAACCGGTAACATCGAGACCGGTGTGATTTACTTCGACAATATCCGCCTGGTAGCGTTTCGGCCCTGATTGATGCGAAATTGTGAATTTGGAATTCGACCTTGCGACCGCTGTGCTTCGGATCCGCTAGGAGAATAACTACCCGCTTGAATACCCTCGTCTACAACTTACCGCCTCAGACCCTCAGCTCCTCTCATCCGCGAGGGGGAGGCCCCTCGGGGTCGCCTCTGGCGCAGTATTGGCCCAGTCGCAGTTGGTGGCAGCGCATGGTGTATCTGTGGGTTGACTTTTGGGTAACCTTTGCGGTGTGGTTGGCCTTTGCCTACTTTCGTCGCGAGACCCTGGAGGGACATGGCTACCTCGATCTGCAGCAGTTTATCAATGCCACGGTGATCGGGATCTATTGGCTGATTCTTTACGCCATCGCGGGGCTGTACGGCGAGCCTTCTCGGCGTTCACGGCTGCAGCGCGCGAGCTGCAATGCGAC
>CAYVAP010000649.1:0-3223 GCA_964449365.1 uncultured Bacteroidia bacterium | reverse complement strand
GGCTCCCCTTTGCAGGCATCATGCTGGTCAGTCTTGGCCTGTTGATGTATAACACCCTGCCTACGCCAGTACCGCCGCAGGGGAACCTGCCCGTGGCATTCTTGCAGAGTTCGCCGCGCTGGGCCGATTCGGTACTGGCGACCCTCAGCCCCGAAGAAAAGCTCGGTCAACTCCTGATCCTGGCGGTCAGCGACACTACCCTGATCGACTCGATGGGGGCTACCCTGAATCAGTACCGCCCCGGCGGCGTGATCTGGCGGGGCTTCGAGCCGGATCCCCTGATCAAAGCCATGAGCGTGGCTAGGCAGCGCAGCCCCTTGCCACTGCTGATGGGGATGGCCACGGGCCCTTACCGCACCGGGCTCTATCAATTGCCCGCAGGTCTGGGGCTAGGCGCTCTGCGCGAGGATAGCTTGCTGCAGCCGATGGGCGATTTACTCGCTCGACAGGCTCAGGCCCTGGGGATCCATTTGCTCATGCTGCCCTCACTCAGCCGAGCTTATCAGCCAGAGAATACCCCCACGCTCACCCACCAAGTGAGCACCCTCACCACCGCCCTTCAGGCTCGGCGGCTTTTAGTCTGCCAGGGGCCAATGCTGCCCTTTCTGCCCGTGATGGGCGATACCTCCCGCTACGACAGCTTGCTAGCGCCCTATCGCCGCTTGCTTCAAGCCGGACCTGCTGCGTGGCAGCTCGGCCCCCGTCCTGCCCCTCGCTACCGCGGCTTTCCCCATCCGGTGAGTGCCTTGCAAAGTGGTCGCCTGAATTATCGGGGGCTGGTGCTGGGGCAGGTTCCCGCTGAGAGCCGCTACTGGGTCGGCTCCATGCGAGAGTTACTGCGGCAAGGCGTGGAGCTATTCATCCTTACTCCCGCGCAGTTGCCCCAGGCGACAGCTGGCCTTCGGCAGCTTTATCGCAATGGCGAGTTGGCTGGCCATCAACTCGACCAACGGGTGCGTCGCCTGCTGCTAGCCAAGACCTGGACCCAGGCAGATCGACCTCGGGTACCGGATACCACCTTGCTGCGCAGCTCCCGCTGGGCAGAGACCGTACTATGGCAGCAGCATGATGTGTACGCCCGATCCCTGGCGGTCATTCGCGATAGCAAGGCCCTACTGCCCATCGGTGAGCCAAAGGGTAAGGCGGTACATTTGCTCACCCTGAATGAGCCCCTGCCCGACATGCTGGCGCAGTTGCGGGCCTACGGGCCCACCAGCCACTCCATGCTAGGCCAGCCCGGTACAGACACCCTCGCGGCCCTACCCGTGGAGGCGCTGCGGCGCTTCGAGCCGGTAATTCTTACGCTGACCGATCAACCCGTGGAGCAACTCGACGACCAGGTCTTCCAGCAATCTCTGCAACAATTGGCCGCGCTCACGCCCGTGATCGTGGTGAATTTGGGCGACCCCCGTCGCTTGGCGCTCTTGCCCCAGTCCGTAAGTTTGGTACAAGGATACGGCTACGACTCTGTCAACCAGCGCCTGGCCGCTCAGTTGGTGATGGGAGGGCTGCCCAGCAAAGCACAACTGCCTCTGGCCCTGGGGGCAGGCTTAGCGTTTGGGCAGCGAGAGCCCCGACTCGCCACCCGCCTAAGCTACGGCCCGGCTTGGCGGGTAGGCGTAGACCCCCAAGCCCTCAAGCGCATCGACACGATTGCCTGGTCAGCCATCCAGGATTTTGCCATGCCTGGTTGCCAGGTCTTGGTTGCCCGGCGTGGACAGGTCGTGTACCAGCGGGCCTATGGTCATCACACCTATGCCCGCCGCCGCCCGGTAGACCCTACCGACCTGTACGATTTAGCCTCTATGACCAAAGTGGTAGCTACCACCATGGCCGCCATGCTGATGGTAGATCGGGGAAAAATGCGCCTCAGTGACTCGTTGGCACGTTTTTTCAAAGATGATTACGTCTGGATCGATACCGCAGTAGTACGCGATACCCTCTTTGTGCGTGTCGACACCGGTCGGGCTGTGCCCGATACGTTGCTGGCCCGCATCGATTCACTCGACCTGAGCACCGAAGAAAACCTCTTGCAGGTGCCGCCGCGCGTACCCGTGGTCCGCGTTTCGCAGACCCGGGGACAGCGTCCGCCGGATCGTATCGATAGCCTGTACCTGAGCGCCGACAGCATCATGGTCATTCGGGCTTGGTCGCTGGGGCGTCGGCGGGTGCGCAGTCGCATGCTAGAGGTATCGCTCACCGAATTGCTGACGCATCACTCTGGCTTGTCGGCAGCCTTACCTATCGTGCCGTACCTGAGCTATCGCAAAAAGGGAGCCCCTCGCTTCGGGCGCTACTTTCAGCCCTGGGCCGATTCGCTGTATCGCGTAAAGGTGGCAGATCACTTTTACCTGCGCCAAGATTATCTCGATAGCATTTGGCAGGCGACCAAGCGCCTGCGGGTCGCCCCCGACAAATCTTATCATTACAGCGATGCCAACCTTATCCTGGTGCAGCAGGCTATCGACTCACTCAATGGCTTTGGCATCGACTCGCTGTTGAAAACGCAGCTATACGAGCCCTTAGGGATGCAGCAAACGGGCTTTCGTCCGCTGCGCTGGGCAGAGGAATCTCGGATCGTGCCCACCGAAAACGATCAGCGCTGGCGCTACCAACTGCTGCGTGGCTACGTACACGACGAGACCGCAGCCCTGCTTGGCGGCGTGGCTGGCAACGCAGGGCTATTTGCCAACGCCAACGACCTGGCCCATCTGTTTCAAATGCTGCTCAACGGAGGCACCTACGGCGGCAAGCGCTACCTACGCGAGCAAACCGTCAGCACCTTCACCCGGCGGCAGCGAGGGCACCGGGCACTTGGGTTCGATATGCCCCCTTCTCAGGGCGAATACATCATCGGGCGGCAAGCTTCGCCCCAAAGCTACGGCCACCTGGGATTCACAGGCACCTGCGTCTGGGTCGACCCCAAAGAAGAGTTGATCTTCATTTTCCTCTCCAATCGAGTACACCCTACCAACCGCTGGCGACTCAATGAGCTAGAAGTACGCGAGCGCATCCACGATGCAGTGTACGAGGCGCTGAGGGATTTTTAGTAAAAATCTCTCGAGGGATTAACGGTACGCCTCGTGCTTCGCATTCGAAATTCGTAATCAGTAATTCGTAATTGAGAGTAAATTTAGCCGCTTAGGCGGCCACTGAGTGAGCCAATATGAACGGTTTCGGCACAGAGTGCCTCACCAGCAGGTATACTTCAAAGTGGTTGAAT